>QMLL01000007.1 GCA_003646715.1 Deltaproteobacteria bacterium | reverse complement strand
GCGGATTACAGAAAAAGAGAGCAATCACCAGTACAAAAGGGAAGGTCGGTGTCGGAGGAAATTTTGCTGGAATATCGACAAAAACGCATTCCGTGTCCATTGTTAACCACAGATGGCGTGTGTCTCCTCTATTCGGTGAGACCCTTTGTTTGCCGGGAATATTTCAGCTGTAGCCCTCCTTCATGGTGCGATCCCTCGCATCCTCATTATTCGCAGGCCCTCAGAATTGCCATTCCCCTCCCCGAAAATTGTCAAAGCATACTCGACAAAATAGACAAATTCCTTGGTCTAAATCTTCCCGAGACACTTTCCGCGGCCTTCCTGGTATTCTCCATAAACGTTGCCAGATTTAAACCTATAGTCTGGAATTGCTAATCTACTCTTTCTTCCGCTTAGAATCACGGCTCATCTACCCGGACATTCCGCAGCAATGGCATCACTTACTTTTCCGGCAAAGGATGACTCAAATTTTTTGGCAAACTCACTGGCCAATTTTAATGCGTATTCTTCAAACTTCTCTTTATCATTCCACGTGTTTACAGGTTTCAGGATTTCCGTTGGAACATCCGGGCACGATCGAGGAATCCACACCTTAAATATTGGGTCACGATCGTATTCGGCATTTTTGAGCTTACCCTCCAGTGCAGCTCTCACCATTTTACGGGTTAGATTGATATCCATTCTCTCTCCCACGCCGTAGGGTCCACCGCTCCATCCAGTGTTTACGAGATATACATCGACCCCGAATTTTTGCATCTTTTCACCCAGGAGATGTGCATAGTCAGAAGGGATACGTGGCATAAACGGTTCTCCAAAAAAGCGAGAAAAGGTGGTTTGAGGCTCAACTATCCCAGTTTCTGTCCCCGCAAGTTTTGACGTGTATCCCATGATAAACCAGAACATCGCCTGTTCAGGCGTAAGCTTGGCAATAGGAGGCAGAACACCGTATGCATCAGCGGTCAAGAACAGAATACATTTCGGATGACCGGAGACAGAGGATTCCTTTATATTTGTCAGATATCGAAGAGGATACGAGGCCCTGGAATTGGGAGTAAACCTGCTGTCATTCAAGTCAAAGGTTCCGTCTATATAGACCATCAGGTTTTCAACTATTGCGCCGTGGTTCAAATAGTGATCAGGATGAAAGGTAGCATTGTAAATCTCAGGTTCCTTTTCAGGATCCAGATTTATTAACTTTGCATAGCATCCATTCTCAAAATTGGCTATACCGTAGTCATTCCACCCATGTTCATCATCCCCCAGCAAAGCCCTTTCGGGATCAGCTGACAATGTTGTTTTGCCTGTTCCCGAAAGTCCAAGAAGAAGTGCCGAACTGCCATCTTCTCCTTCATTTGCGGAGCAGTGCAGGGGCAAAATATCGTGTTCGGGCAAATAAAAATTCATGACCGTGAACATTAGTTTTTTTATGGAGCCCATGTACGCAGATCCAAACACAATACCAACTCTCTTGTCAAAATCAGCTACCACTGCCATGTCGGAAGTATTACCATTTGGCAGGGTTCTTAGTCTTCTCTTGTATTTTTGCGACGCCAATTTATTCAGAGGAAGTGCCAGAAGGAGAAATGGCTTATGGTAAAAAATGCTTTTCTCTATATCCTCAGGAACAGGTCTGAACATATTATCCACGAATAACGCATGCAAAGGGCTGTCTGTGATACACCTCACAGGAAGGGCGTATGAAGAATCAGCTCCTACCACCCGGTCCAGAACGTAAATCGTTCTTTTGCTTCTCAGCGTACAAAGTGCGTCTTCAAAAAGCATTTCAAATGTTTCCGGTTCCAATGAATTTGCATTGGGAGACGACCAGTCGATTACATCCTCACTTTCTTTCCTTCTTACCATGTAAGTATCTTTGGGACTCCTTCCCGATGATTCAACAGACGTCCAGGTCGCCAGAGTCCCGGTAACCAAAACCATGGCGTACTTTTCATCCACCGAGTCCTGAATCAATTTCTGTCGAGTAGGATTCTCTATTACCGGATGGAAAGCGTTCAGAACATCCTCAACTTTCTGCATGTGTTCAAGCATGGCGTTTATTCCTCCTTTAATTGTTTTTTGCTAGAGAAGTCCAATTTTCCTAAAAAATGAAACACGAATCCCCTGTCATCGAAAAAGAAATTTCATGAGGAGGTCCAATTATCAAGGATATACTTGGGAATAGCACAGTGAATTGTAGAAATCGCAGCAACGTTCCCAGACTTGGATAAATACGTGTGAGGCCATTTCCTGTTTCACCAAAAGAGCTTTTTTCTAATAACAGCAGTTTCCGTATTCCATAAAATCGTAAAAAACTGAACTATTTGTCAAGAAAAAAGTAATCCGTGGCCGTATTTACGAGTTATTTTTTTTCGAAAGAAGGTCTAACAAGCCTCTAAAGTCTTCAGGTAAAGGTGATGTAAGCGAAACTCGTTCGCCAGTTCCAGGATGCTTAAATCCTAAAAAGAAAGAATGTAAAAGGTGCCTTCCCAATTTTGCTACCTTCGAGCGGACTTCAGGGTCAAGAATCGTTTTTACCCTCTTTTTGCCTCCGTATGTAGAATCCCCTACAACCGGGTGCCCCAGATAACTGAAATGAGCTCGGATTTGGTGCGTTCTGCCAGTTTTTATCACTATCTTTAGAAGAGTGAATTCTTTGAACCACGTTTCCACCATCCATTCGGTAACAGCCCTTTTCCCCCCTTCCAGAGTTACTGCCATCTTTTTACGGTCTTTAGGATGCCTCTGTATGCCGGTTTCAAGTGTTCCTGAGTTTTCTTTCATACGGCCATAGACAAGAGCATAATACCTTTTTTCGACAGTCCCGCTTTTGAATTGCTCAATCAAGCTTGAATATGCTTCGGCTGTCTTAGCAACTACAAGCAATCCCGATGTTTCTTTGTCAAGCCTGTGAACAATTCCCGGTCTTAAAGGAGAACCTTGGGGCGCTAATGTTTCGCAGTGATACAAAAGGGCATGCACCATAGTTCCGCTATAATTCCTTGCTCCGGGATGAACAACCAGGCCCGCCTGCTTGTTTACAACAATGACGCTCTTGTCCTCGTAGACAATATCTAGCGGTATTTGCTCTGGTTTTAGGATTTCCTCGGGAGATATCCTTTCGGGCAGGCTTCCCGTGATAACGTCCCCGTCTTTTACCTGATAACTCGGCTTGGAAGGGCGCCGATTAACAAGAATCCTGCCTTCTTTTATCGCCTTTTTGGCTTCTTCCCTGGAAACAAAACCTGCCTGTTTGGCCAGAAACACATCTAATCTTGTATCCGCGTCAGTCTCGCTTACAACGAGGTTTATCAACGAATCAGCCTCTTCATTGTAACACCCTTTTCTTTTTAAGCCTGATGAGTCTTTCTGTGGCTCTCCTCCTTCAGAGTAGTGAAAATCATCCGCCCGGCCGTGGTTTGCAGAACAGAAGTCACGGAAACGTCCACTTCTTTCCCCAAGTAGTTACTTGCATTTTCTACCACTACCATTGTTCCGTCTTCAAGATATGCCACACCCTGACCTTCTTCTTTTCCTTCTTTCATAATCTGCAGGTGCAGCACTTCTCCCGGCAGCACAACTGGTTTAAGAGCACTGGCAAGCTTATTTATGTTCAAAACCTGGATACCCTGCAGTTCGGCAACCTTTGCAAGATTATAATCGTTGGTAATAATCTTGGCATGCATGTCCAGTGCAAGGGCTATCAACTTAGAATCAACACCATGAAGATTGGGGAAATCTTGATCAACTATTTTTATGTCCACATCTCCATTTCTTTGCATTTTTCTCAAGATTTCCAGCCCGCGCCTGCCTCTAGCACGCTTAACCGGATCGCTGGAGTCGGCGATAAGCTGAAGTTCCTGCAGCACGAACTGAGGAATTATCAAAACTCCTTCCATAAAACCGGATTCACAAATATCCAGAATTCGTCCGTCTATGATTACACTCGTATCTACCACCTTAAAAGGAGTCCCCCTCTTTCCTCCCCTGGGCCACAGGCCAAACGTTGGCATGTTAAATTCTTCTACCTTAATGCTGCCAAGTACCATACCAATATAGCCAAACATTACTGAAAGAATCACAAATATGGGAATTCTGACAGCGTTATTTTCCATGCCGCTAAGCGTGTAGCCAAGGAGTTTTGCAATGGACAAACCAAGCAGCAGACCGAGAGTGCCTCCCAGGATTACTTTGAGCGGGACCTTCCTTATGATTTTCTCTATTAATAAAGTTAGTATTGCAAAACCTAAACCAATAGCAGCCCCCACCCAGTTGCACCAGGGACACGTTTTCCATACTTCAAGCTGGTCTGCCAGAAAGTAGCCACTTACGGAAAACACCAGTAGGATTAAGAAATATAAAACATACCTGATCAATCTCATCTATCTTGTTCACCCCCTTTCTTTACAAAGTCTAAACTTCACTTGATAATAATTCAATATAAGATAAATTTCCATTTATAAATTCAGAAAGAAAACGGATTTCCGGCCAATTTCTAGGGCATAGGGAGCACCTATTTCAAAACAAAATTGTTTGCTTTTTCAAAGACCACTCATATTTTTTATTCATTTTACACTCTATTTTGAAAACCGAAGGCACTTTTCGGTTGGACACTTGCGGCAGGAAACAGGTTGAATTGATTTTTGAATTAGCGCAGCAAGGAAAATCCAGATAGCCCAAACCCCCTTAACTCAGCTTCAATATCGGGACCGCGTAAAACTTACTTCTTCTCTTTTCCATCCTTCGTTACACGTCCCAGCTAATACTTGTGATTTTTTAAATAAAGCCCCGTTATGTTAAAACCCCGGTAATTAGCACTCCAATTCGTCCCAGTGAAAAATTCCGTTTATATCTTTTTCGATCTTAGCTTCATCCACATTCTGAGCTATCGACAGTTCTTTCACCAGGAGACTTCGAGCAGTATCAAGCATCTTTCTTTCCCCAAAAGAAAGATCTTTGTCTTCCCGCAACACTGACAGATCCCTCAGTACCCTTGCCAACTCGAACACGGATCCCGTCTTTATTTTTTCCATGTATTCCCGATACCTTCTGTTCCAGGTCTGTCCGTCCACGGAAACTTCTCTACTTTTCAAGATCTTGAATATCTTAGGAACATCTTCAGGAGAAATGAGCTGACGCAACCCGACGGATTCCGCATTAGTCGTTGGAATCATAATAATCATATCGTTTTCCAGTATTCTCATTATGTAAAAATCCTGTTGACAACCCCCTATTTCTTTGCTTTCTATGGATTCAATAACACCTACTCCATGAGCGGGGTAGACAGCCAGGTCCCCTACTTTAAACATATTTTCCCTCCAATACTTTTCTCCGCCTACGCAAAGCTTGGGTTTTTTGCGTGATATTTATAATAGCATAATTTGGCTTCAATGAAAAGGGACCACTATTGGTTACGCAAGGTGATTTCTCAGAAGCATTGTGTGAATTGTTGTACAAAATTCGCCCAAAACTTGCTACGAGATGCATTCATGAGACCGGACAATTAATTGCCCCAAAATCAGATTTTACGCTTGACTCACCTAAAATATTCTTCTAAACTTGCAAGCGGTGAAATAATTTTTCTTCGTTTAGAAAGATAAAACAGTTACAAAGTCTTCCGTTTTGATGTGCACGTTTGATCAAGAAGCAGTACTGGCCTAATTTCAATTCGTTCGCAGGAGAGGGGGTGAGATGTAAGTCACAGGGTAGATGAGGAGGTACTTTGGTTGAAGTGAACAACGTATAGTACCCCGTGCTCTCCTTTGAAGGGAGTTTTTTTTACTAATGCTTCGTTAAAAAAAGCACAAAGTCTAGGAGGTGAAATATCATGGTATCATGGGTTAATTGGGCGCCGTACTTTGGTTTGGGAGGAATATTGATCGCCTTTTTTATATTCCTCTATGTGAAAAAACATCCGAACGGTAATGAATGCATGGTCGAGCTTGAAGATATGATTCATAAAGGTGCCATGACCTTCTTAAGAAAAGAATACTCGGCCCTTGTCATCTTTATCCTCGTTGTGTTCGGTCTCCTTACTTACTTGATTAACTGGCAAACCGGTACCGCATTTCTGACTGGTGCGTTATGCTCGATGTTTGCTGGCTTTTTCGGGATGACAGCTGCTACCAGAGGAAATTCGAGAACCGCAGAAGCTGCAAGACAAAAAGGTATGCAAGCAGCTCTTGACGTATCCTATTATGCAGGATCTGTAATGGGATTATCGGTAGCAAGCCTTGGACTTCTCGGTATTGGAATCTGGTACTATCTCTACGGTCATGATCCTGCGACCGCCAACATCATTAACGGGTTTGCCATGGGAGCAAGTTCCATAGCTTTGTTTGCTCGTATGGGTGGCGGAGTTTACACCAAGGCAGCTGATGTTGGTGCCGACCTTGTAGGAAAGATGGAAGCGGGAATCCCTGAAGACGATCCCAGGAATCCTGGTGTTATTGCAGACAACGTCGGCGATAACGTTGGTGACATTGCAGGAATGGGGGCTGACATTTTTGAATCGTACTGTGGCGCCGTAATTGCAACAATAGCTATTGGTGCTACAATGGCTCTCGGCAAAGAGGCAGAAGGAATGAGATCTTCGTACATGGCCTTCCCGTTGCTCGTAGCAATGGCAGGTCTTGTCGCTTCCTTACCAGGCGTTGCATCAATTAAGATATTGAGAAAGATGTCGCCACAAGCAGCTTTGAGGTATTCCACGTTTATCGCTGCTGCGGTATTAATCGGCCTTGTCTATTACCTGGATAAGGTAATCGGACTGCCACTGGGTGTGTTCTGGGCAGTAATTTCAGGACTCTTCTGCGGGATCGCCGTTGGTCTTCTGGCGGAATACTACACATCTGGACCTCCAATTCGAAGAATCGCTCAGGCTTCTGTGGCAGGCCCCGGACCAAACGTTATCACCGGTCTTTCAGTTGGAATGGAAAGCTGTGCTCTGCCGCTTCTGGCAATCTGCGTAGCTACTTTTCTGGGTTACAAAACTGCTGGCATCTACGGTATCGGTATCTCCGCAGTGGGTATGCTCGCAACAGTTGGCGCTACAATGACTGTTGACGCATACGGACCCATCGCAGACAATGCCGGTGGTATTACGGAAATGTGTGGTTTAGGCGAAGACATCAGGAAAATCACCGATACCCTTGATGCTCTTGGTAACACCACCGCAGCAATCGGTAAAGGTTTTGCCGTTGGTTCCGCCGCATTGACCGCTCTGTCACTGTTCGTGGCATATACTCAGGCAGTAGGTCTTGAGTCCATCGATATCACCAATCCTTACGTGGTAATCGGTGTTTTCATCGGTGGTATTCTTCCCTTCCTGGTAGCATCGTTAACAATGCGTTCCGTGGGTAGCGCTGCATTCAAGATGGTTGAAGAAATCAGAAGACAGTTCAGAGAAATCAAGGGCCTGCTGGAAGGAAAAGCCAAACCCGAGCCGGAAAAATGCGTTGCAATCTGTACAGTATTCGCCATTAGAAGCATGATTCTGCCGGGTTTGATCGCCGTCGCCACACCAGTAGCTATTGGATTCCTAATCGGAAAAGAGGCACTTGGCGGAATGCTCGTCGGAACAACAACCTGCGGTGTTCTCCTCGGTCTGTTCATGTCCAATGGTGGAGGCGCCTGGGATAACGGCAAGAAATATATTGAAGCGGGTCATTTCGGAGGTAAAGGATCCGATGCACACAAAGCTGCTGTAGTTGGTGACACAGTAGGCGATCCTTTCAAGGATACATCTGGCCCAACAATGAATATCCTCATGAAGCTCGTATCCGTTGTATCTCTGGTCATTGCTCCTATTCTCGTGAGGTTCTTCGGATAATTCAGAAGGCAGGATTTATTGATTAATAAAGAGGCGGAGTGGTCACCATAGCTACTCCGTCTCTTTTTCTTCCTCGTCCATCTTGATAGCATTTAAAACGTTCATCGCTCTATCTATCCCCTTTTCAGCAACCATAATCAAACCATGCACAGCAATCTCAACGATTTTCTCCAGGGTTTCCTTTTCATCGGAGTAAAAGGGGCTCAAAACGAATTTTTCCACATCTTCCCCATATCTCGGTCTCCCTATTCCAATTTTCATCCGGCAAAAATTTTCTGTACCCAGAATTGCAATAACTGACCTGATTCCTTTGTGCCCCCCAGACCCACCTTTTCGTACCAGCTTAATCCTTCCAAGAGGCAGATCCAGATCATCGTGAATAATTAGTATTTCGGAAGGCTTAATCTTGAAATAAGCCAGGAACTTACCTACGCTTTCGCCGCTCAGGTTCATATATGTTTGAGGTTTTAAAAAATAGATTCTTCTGTCGCCAATTGTCACCTGTCCCCACAACCCCGAAAATTTGGATCTTGATATGTCCCCCCCCAGTTTGCCCACAAGCTTATCCAGTACCATGAAGCCGATATTGTGTCGGGTATTCGCGTACTTTGAGCCCGGATTTCCAAGTCCTATGAAAGCTTTAACCGGCATGTGTTACCTCTTTTGAGCAAAGCCTCCTCAATTCACAGATGCTCGATAAACTCAGATCTTATAGCCTCAAAGAAAAAGCGGCTTCGTGAGCCGCTTTCCTCCTACAAATTTTTTAGACTTTAAAAGTTTGATTCCCGTTATTGCTTTAGATTCTATGCTACTCTTCCGATTTTTCTTCCTTTTCTTCCTTTTCAGCCTCGGCAGCGGGAGCTCCCTCTTCCACTTCCATCTCTTCTTCTTCCACTTCAACCACTTCAGCCTCGGCAGCAGGATGTTCAACAGATACGATAATTTGAGCCGGATCTCCTACAAATTCATATTTTACCTGGGTTTTCAGATCTTTCAGAAATATTGCATCCCCGATATCGAGATCACTTACGTCAATAGTAACCTCTTCAGGAATATCGTGTGGCAAGCATTTGACTTCTATTTCATCCATGTGGTGCCTGAGAATGCCTCCATTTTTAACTCCAATTGGCTCCCCGGTTAGCGTTACCGGTACCTCTACCCTCATCTTCCTGGTCTCATCAAGCGCATAAAAATCCACGTGGATGGGAAGGTGTCTTATAACATCGTTCTGCACGTCTTTGATAATTACCTTTTTGCTGGTTCCACCGTTATCTTTGATTATCAGCTCGACCACCATCCTTCGTTTCTTGGGATCATGCAAAATCTTCAATAAATCGCTCTGTTTTACGGCCAGTGCCATATTATCGGTCTTATAACCATATAACACTCCAGGCACCAGCCCTTCCCTTCGGAGGCTGCGTGCAGCACCTTTTCCCCTTGTGTCTCTAACAACTGCTTCTAGCTTAATTTCTTTCATTATTCACCATCTCCATTTCTTTATACAAAAAGTGAACTAACCGAATCATGATGATATACCCGCTTTATTGTTTCGCCGAGAAGAGGAGCTACCGACAGTACTTCAATTTTCGTAGTACGGTTCTTTTTTTCCCTTAGTGGAACGCTATCGGTAATTATCAGGGACTCCAGGTTCGATTTCTCTATCTGTTCCACAGAATCCCCTGAGAGGACTCCATGAGTACAGCAGGCGTTAATCTTTGCTGCCCCTGCTTCATGCAAAGCATTAACCGCTCTCAAAAGCGTCTTTCCAGTATCCACCATGTCATCCAGAATCATGCAACTCATACCTTTTACTTCACCAATCAATTCCCACGCATTTTTATCCGAATCTTCGGTTCCTCTCTTCACCACTATCGCCAAACCGCAGGCCAGCCGTTTTGCAAAAGCCCTTGCCCGCTCAACACCTCCGGCATCAGGCGAGACAATAACAAAGTGCCCCTTATCCAGATCTTCCTTAAAATCTTCCTTCATATAGTCCAGCATAACAGGCGCAGCAAATATATTGTCCACCGGAATATCAAAAAAACCCTGTATCTGGTTGGCGTGAAGATCCAGAGATATTAATCGATGAGCGCCGGCCACTGAAATCAGGTCAGCCACCATCTTCGCACTTATAGGAACGCGGGGTGCCACTTTCCTGTCCTGCCTCGAATAGCAGTAATACGGGAATACAACATTTATCCTCGCGGCTGAAGCACGCTTCAAAGCATCAATCATTATTAGCAATTCCATGAGGTGATCATTCACCGGATGGCAGGCAGATTGAAGCACGTAAATATCTTTTCCCCGGACGTTTTCACCAATTTCGACCATTATTTCGCCATCACTGAAGGTCTTAACCGTTGCCCTTCCCAGATTTATGTCCAGGTACTTACATATTGATTGCGCAAGCTCAGGATTTGCATTTCCAGTGAACAGCTTGATCCCGTCTAACACAGGGCACCTCGCTTATGTATTTAAAAAAGTTTGGCTGGGGTGGGAGGATTCGAACCTCCGAATGCGGGTTCCAAAGACCCGTGTCTTACCGCTTGACGACACCCCAGCAACGTCTTTCTCGTTCTTCTCTATGGCAGAAATATTTTACCATAAATTCGTTACAAAGCAAACATAGACGTTAAACAAGACGCCAAAAATGCAATTCAATTCAGTGCAAGATTTTTCAATAAGCACCCCTGGCCGCAATCACAAAATATTCAGGCCACCTTCTTGCTAGCTTTTCCTTTACCTCAACGGCCTTGGGTTCGTCCACGAATACCCCAAATACCGCAGAACCACTGCCCGTCATGGAAGCGACTATTGCTCCTTCTTCCAAGAGCGCTTTTTTAATTCTCCCGATTTCAGGGAAAACCTGAAGAACAACTTCCTCTAAGTCATTCCTGATTACTCTTGGAAGACTTGTCCGGAAATCTCGTAAACACGTGATACTAATTCTGTCTTTACGTCTTGTCAACTTAATTTTACTATATGCTTCCGCTGTGGAAACCTCGAAATCCGGCTTAACTATAACAAACCACATAGGATAAATTTCGCGATGTTCTCCGCGAGTTTTAAGGTACCTGAGTTTCTCCCCAACGCCGGTAGCCAGAGCCGGCCTCGCTTCAATAAAGAAAGGAACATCAGCTCCAAGGAACAATGCCAGCTTTAGTAACTCATCATGGCTTAAAGGCTTTCCACAAAGAATGTTTAATCCTTTTATGACGGTTGCAGCATCACTGCTGCCACCTCCAAGTCCTGCGCCCACGGGAATCTTTTTAACCAGCTCTATCCTGATTCCCGAAATTAAATCTAATTTCTCTTTTCTTAGAGCTTCAAAAAAAGTTTCTGCAGCCCGGTAAGCGAGATTGGATTTATCCTCACCCAGCGTTTTATCGGAGCACCTGAGAGAGATCCCCTCCTCTGCAACTCCAAGAATTATTTCGTCACCCCAATCAAGCGGGATCATCAACGTTGAAAGATCATGATAGCCGTCGGGGCGCTTCCGAACTACTTCCAGCCACAGATTAATTTTCGCGGGAGCCAGCAACTTGAGATTTTTTTTCATATTTATCCAGAATTATTATTTGGCTTCAGCGGCTTTCTTCTTTTTCACAAACCTTAGCCGTAGATCATAAAGGACTGATTTTAAGAGAGAATCTTCTTCCGAGGTGAGGTTGCCCTTTGTCTTCTCTTCAAGCATCCCGAGAATGTCAATTGTTTGCTTTGCGAGCGCAAGGTCAACCTTTTTCTGGCCCGTCATTGGATCCGGAATCTCACCCAGATGAGCAAGCGCAGAGGAACTGAGCGAAAATACGAATGTAGAAAAATTTACTTCAGGCAGAGGTACCTGTTGCTGTCTTTGCTCCTTTTGCTGCTCCCGCCCTTTCGTTTCTTCCCGACTCCCAGCTTCCTTCTTATCAAAATCTGCTCTTTTTTCTCCGTCCTGGCTGAAAATCCTCCGGTCTTTGACCGTAAACCCCTTGTCGCTTCTTTCTTCTTCCATAAGCCTTTCCTCCCGATTTTACCGTTTCACAACTCCTTCTGTCTGCATATACATTAATCATCGGATAACCACGGCGCAACCCCATGAAATGTATAAAGAAGCGACACAGGCTTTCAGACCGGTTTAAACTTTTACAGTTCCAGTTTTAGAACGATGTTTACATTTTCCAGAGATAACAATTCATCTCTCACTTCGTCGGGCACAGGAGTGTCAGTACGTAAAAGTATTATATTCTGTCCTTTTTCTATAACCTGGCCCACATCCATCATGGAAATATTAATCCTGTGTTTGCCAAGGCACGTACCGATACTGCCTATAGTTCCAGGTGTGTCTATATTGAAAATAAGGAGCAAATGACCTTCCAGTGCCGCTTCCATACGAAAGTCGTTGATCCTGACCAGCCTGGGATCTTTCTTGCCAAAAATAGTACCTGCCACCAGGTTTTCGCTTTCAGTGGTCTTCATGTATACGCTTATAAGATTGGTAAAATCTTCGGCTTCCTGGCGTTTTGACTCGGTAATCTTTATCTGTCTTTCCTTCGCAAGAATAGGAGCATTTACAAAATTTACCTGGTGCCCCATGAAAGGCGTAAGAACTCCCTTAATCAAAGATACTGTTATAGGATCCGTATCATAGGTAGCTGTTTCCCCAATGTATTCTATGGATATCTCTTTAACAGCCCCCCGGGTGATCTGGGTCAGCAGCGAACCCAGCTTTTCGGCAAGTATGAGATTGGGTTTAAGATTTGCCAGCGTTTCTGCATCCACAGCCGGAACATTAACTGCATTTCTGATAGTACCTTTAACCAGGTAATCTACAATTTGTTCAGCCACGGCCACGGCCACGTTTTCCTGAGCTTCTTCGGTTGAAGCCCCCAGATGGGGCGTCGCTATTACCTCTTCAAGTTCCAGCAACGGGTTATCGACAGGAGGCTCTGTAACGAAAACATCCAGAGCAGCTCTTGCAACAATGCCTTCTTTGATTGCCTGGTAAAGGTCCTGTTCGTTAATTATACCTCCCCTTGCACAATTGAGAACCATTACGCCTTTCTTCATCTTTTTGAAAGCTTCCGCATTTATCAAATCACGGGTTTCATTTGTTAGAGGCGTATGGACGCTTATGTAATCGGATCTTTCAAGGAGCTCGTCAAAAGAAACTGGCTCAACGCCAAGCTTTTCTATCAGGTCACCAGATATATACGGATCGTAAGCGATTACCTGCATTTTCAGACCTTTAGCCCGTTCTGCCACGATTCTGCCGATTCTGCCGATCCCTATTATACCGAGGGTCTTATTAAAAACTTCTTTTCCCCGAAACTTCTTCTTTTCCCATTTTCCAGCTTTCATCGAAGCCACGGCTTGAGGGATATTTCGACTCATCGCCATCAAAAGGGCTATGGTGTGTTCCGCGGTGGTAATTACGTTACCTTCAGGTGTATTCATTACAACTATACCGCGTTTACTCGCGGCAATGATATCTACATTATCCAGACCTATGCCCGCTCTACCTATTACTTTTAGCTTTTCCGCTGCTTCAATTATATCGCTTGTAACTTTCGTTGCACTTCTTATAACCAGAGCATCATAGTCTTTTATAACATGTCGTAATTCTTCATGAGTTAGCGATGTCTCAATATCTACCTCGAAACCCGGGGTATTCTTGAGAATATCAATACCCTTCTCTGAAAGATGATCACTGATTAAAATTTTCATTACCTACTCCTTCCTAACGATTTGGAAAATGTATATCTCCCCCTTTTACGATTGCTAAGAGAGGTGCCTGATCTTTTATCATCAGGTCTTAGCAGGTGAATTTGTTAATGAAAGAACTATCACTATTAGTCCTATTTGTCAATTTCTAACCAAAAATTCAAGATATTAGTAAATTTCAACCATTGCTAGGCAAATACTACGGAAAAACACCAATTAGGTGCTTGATCTTTTACCACGAATAAAGTTGACAAATTCTTTTTGTCATTTAGAATTGAAATTAGGTACTTTGTGGAAATAGGAAGCTGTGTGAAACATTCGCTACGCCCCTAGCGTTGATTTCACGTGTTTGAATCCATGAGGTGCAATTTTGTAAAACTTAACAAAGGAGGTCAGAAATGAGGAAATTCATTATACTTCTAGCGATACTATCCCTGCTCGCTGTCGGATGCGCTGGGCCTCAAACTAAGACCCAGAAGGGTGCCTTGATTGGTACCGGAGTTGGAGCCGCAGTAGGAGCTGGTCTTGGCCAGGCAATAGGTGGAAATACCGAATCCACGCTTATCGGTATGGCTGCTGGTGCACTTGCAGGCGGACTAGCCGGTAGCGCTATTGGGAGTTACATGGATAGACAGGAACAGGCCATGAGAAATGCACTGGCTGACATGGACAACGTGATGGTCCAGAGAGACCAGAACGTGCTGGCCGTTACTTTTCGTTCAGACGTGTTGTTTGATGTTAACTCTGCCACACTGAAACCAGGCGCCTACGATGAGATCCAGCGAGTGGCAAACGTGTTGAGGCAGTATCCTCAGACAATGATAAGAGTTGAAGGACACACAGATAGTACCGGATCGGAAGCATACAACCAAAGACTTTCCGAAAGAAGGGCTGAAGCAGTGAAAAACGCTCTGGTCAAGTATGGAGTTAACCCCAACAGGATAACAACCATTGGTTTTGGTGAGACAAAACCGATTGCAACTAACAGCACTCAGGCTGGCAGACAGCTTAACAGGAGGGTGCAGATTGTAATTATTCCTATGCAACAAAGAGGATAAATCAGGATTTGAAAAGAGGCTGATCCCAAATCACCAGCGATAGTGGATCAGCCTCTTTTGTTTATTGTTCCAGTTCTACTCTCCATCTGGTTCCGGTCGGGGTATCTTCCAAAATAATGTGTTGAGCTTTTAGCTGATCACGAATTTCATCTGCTTTCGCAAAGTTCTTTTCTTTCCGTGCTTTTGCCCTTTCTTCGATAAGTTTCTCAACCACATTTACGTCAATTCCAAGTGAAGTCGCCTTTCTATTTCTCAGGCTTTCCAGAAACTCCCTCGGATCCTGATTAAATAGCCCGAGAATCTTCCCGTTTCCCAGAAAAACTTCTTCTGTTAATTTGAGTAGTGCCGCCTGGGCACCCTTTGCTTTTTTCTTCCCTAATTTTTCCAGATACCTGTTAGCAGTCCTGGTCAACTCAAAAAAAGCCCCTATGACTGCCGCAGTGTTAAAATCATTATCCATGTCCTCCTTGAGCCTGGCCGAAAATCCCGTGGCTTTCTCATAGAGTTCGGGGAATTCTTCCCGGATCATTTCTTCGCTTAACGTTACCTCTTTTGAATTTCTCGTTTTATCTTTAATTGCATCAAGGAGGCTATATATTCTTTCCAGCCCCTTCTCAGCTTCAAGCATAGTGGCATCCGAAAAATCAACTGGTGACTTGTAGTGTTTTGACAGGAGAAAGAGCCTGAGCACTTCCGGGTGGTATCTTTCGAGTACCTCTCGTATCGTAAAAAAGTTTCCAAGGGATTTTGACATCTTTTCCTTGTTAACCTTAACAAAACCATGATGAATCCAGTATCTCACAAAAGGTACACCATGAGCTGCTTCAGACTGAGCAATCTCATTCTCGTGATGGGGGAATATCAGATCTTCACCACCGCCGTGAATGTCAAAAGTCTTGCCCAGGTAATGTCTGCTCATTACCGAACATTCAAGATGCCAGCCAGGTCTTCCCGGGCCCCAGGGACTATCCCAGGTCGGCTCACCTGGTTTGCTTGATTTCCACAGAACAAAATCGAAGGGATTCTTCTTCTTGCTGTCTACTTCCACGCGGGCTCCTGCCATCATATCTTCCAGCTTACGCCCTGAAAGCTTTCCGTACTCAGGGAACTTTTCCACGGAATAGTAGACGTCGCCGTCAACCACATATGCAAAACCTTTCGCTTCCAGTTCCTTTACCATTTCAATCATTTCATGGATAAATTCAGTGGCCCTGGGCTCGTAGGTGGGTTTTTCTATGTTAAGGTGTTCCATGTCCTCATAGTAAGCTTCAATAAATTTCTCCGCCAGCTCATTCCACGGAATCCCCTCTTCATTTGCCTTTTGAATGATCTTATCGTCAATGTCAGTAAAGTTCCTTACAAAAGTCACATCATAACCAGAAGCTTTCAAATACCTGTATATTACGTCAAACACCACCACAGATCTTGCGTGTCCAATGTGGCAGTAATCGTATACCGTCACTCCGCAGACATACATACCGATCTTCCCTGGAACGAGGGGTTCAAAAATCTCTTTCTTCCTTGTCAATGTATTATAAAAAGATAAAGCCATATCTCACGCTCCCCTGATTTATGATCCTTATAATTTTACTTCAACTTAGTGAATTGAGTCTTATTGGTTTCTTGAACTAAAACCTCTTCAAAAGCACTACCGCATACGCCGCAATACCTTCTCTCTTACCTTCGAACCCCAGGAATTCCGTAGTGGTAGCTTTTACGTTTACATCTCCTGGAGGAATTTTCAGAGTTCTCGAAATATTGGAAATCATCTCCGACATATAGGGAGATAGTTTTGGTTCTTGAGCAATAATTATACAATCCAGATTTGACACTGTATAACCTTCATCCCGCATGAGTTTAACCACTGAGGATAACAATTTGGTGCTTGAAATGCCCTTGTATCTGTTATCCGTATCAGGAAAATGTTTGCCAATGTCTCCCTTCGATAACGCTCCCAGTATCGCGTCGCATATGGCATGGAGCAAAACATCTGCGTCCGAATGTCCCCTGAGACCCAGGTGATAGGGTATTTTCACACCACCCAAGATCAAATCTCTCTTTTCAGAGAATGCATGAACATCATACCCTATTCCAAGTCGCATGCTTACTCACCTTTTACTTAATTTTACGGTCTATATCTTCCAATAGACGCAAGGCTATCTTTAAATCGAAAGGTGTTGTAATTTTCATGTTCTGTTTTTCCCCTTTTACAACGTACACCTTTCTTCCCAAAGCTTCAACAAGGGATGCATCATCAGTTCCTCTTAGCTGTTTTTTTCTTGCTTTCTTGTAGGCTTCGACAATAAGGTCTCTCCTGAAGCCTTGAGGCGTCTGAGCAAGCCATATCTCTTTCCGATTCAGTGTTTCCATTACCACTCCATCTGAAACCTTTTTTGTGGTTTCTTCTGCTGGAAGAGCGGGTATCACTGCACCTTTCTCGGAAGCAGTTTCGGCTACTTTTTCTATGAGCTGTTCGCTTACAAGTGGTCTTACGCCATCATGAACCAGGACAATTTCACACCTTTCCGGTAAGACTTTCAGGCAATTCCACACTGTATCCTGCCTTTCTTCTCCGCCGGATACGAGCTTAACCAGCTTCGTTTCGCCGGTTTCCGATAATACTTTTTCCTTAAAGTAGTCCTCTTCACCGGCTGTAATTCCAATAATGACACCGTCAACAGCTTTGCATGTCTGGAATTTCAATATTGTTCTTGCGATTATACTCATGCCTTTAAGTTCCAGAAACTGCTTACAAATACTTTCCCCCATCCTGTGACCGCGACCACCCGCTGCAATGATGACAATTGTTTTCATGGCTTTCGTCTCAAGAAAATAGCACAATCGTGTTTCGCTAGCACACTCAGGAACCAAATACCAATCTTTCCGGGCTTTAAAATCCAGTATGGCAGCGTGCTGACGAAATTTGGGGAGATTTTAAATGATGGAATACAAAATGACAATTAATTTATGGAATCTCTGATTAATTAGACTAGTATTTCAAATCTGTCATGCCGGACTTGATCCGGCATCCAGACAAGGATCTCGAGATTTCCGGCTCTCCGCTCCGCTTCGGCCGGAATGACGAGAGAGGTAATTTGCTTCTACTTTACGCTTATCTTCTCCAACCGAGCAATTCCTCGTATTTATCAGAGGTTCCTTATTATACTCCCCACGAAATACAATGCAAGTCAAGGTATTATTGTGTCGCAAGAAGAAAAACCTGG
>QMLL01000006.1 GCA_003646715.1 Deltaproteobacteria bacterium | reverse complement strand
GTTAATATTATCAATCGCTATTCCTGCTCACGCAGGAATCCAGCACTATTGGTTGTAGTCGTCATTCTATCTGGGGTTTAATCTACGAAGTTAACTCGAAAGGGAAGGAAAATGGGGGCAGATAGATCTGGTATAAAAATGGGAATTCAGGCTTATGCGAAAAATATCCGGGTGATCCTGTGGAATTTACTACTTATGGCTGTGGGGAGCATAATATGCTCCGCGTCAGTAAATGGAATTTTAATACCGAAACAATTTTTTGCCGCCGGATTTACCGGCCTGGCGTTGCTACTACACTATTTCTTCCCCATAATATCTGTTTCCATTATATATGCCCTGCTAAATGTGCCAGTTTTTGCTCTTGGGTGGATGTATGTAGGCAGGAGATTCTTTGCTTACAGCATAATCGGGCTTATTGTTTATTCGACAGCCCTCCACACAGTTCAGGTCCAAATCCAGGTACATGACAAAATAGTATCAGCCCTCCTGGCTGGAATCATGACCGGTATCGGGTCCGGGCTCATACTGAGGTCTCTTGGCTCTGCAGGTGGGCTCGACATTCTCTCTGTTATTCTCCTTAAGCGCTTTTCAATAAGTCTTGGGACTTCAATACTTGGTTTCAATTGCATGGTTTTGTTTTTTGGAGGTCTGTTTTTCTCACTTGAAAGAGCACTATATACACTGGTTTTCATGTATGTGAGTTCCAAGACGGTAAATCTGGTTGTGACAGGTTTGAGTCAGAGAAAGTCAGTGATAATTATCTCCGACAAATGGGAAAGGATATCCAGAGAAATTATGGATAGGTTACATCGAGGAGTAACTATTCTCCACGGGAAAGGTGCTTTTACCGGCAAAAGTGAAGAAATACTGTACATTGTTATTACACTTGCTGAAATTTCAAAACTTAAAAGACTGGTAAGGGACATAGATCCCGATGTTTTTATGGTCATATCTGATACCGCAGAAGTCATGGGCAAGCGAATAGGAAACCAGCCTCACTGGTAGACCGGAAAAATAAAAAGACCAGTAAGATATATTTGACATGATCCTGCGCTACCTCTTATTCTATAAACGAGTGTTCTTCCATATGGTAAATCAATAATCTCCGTAGTTCTTTTTCATCATGTATCTAAACTACACAAAAATTAACACAAACAATTTAAACAAAGAGGTGTAACTATGAGAAGAAGTCTAAAATGGTCGGTTCTGTTCGTCTTGGTCTTTATATCATTTGCTTGGGCCTTGGACGCCCCCTTGACCCAGCTATCCACCGATGGGAATTTCGAAGGTGCTCTACTCAGATGTTCCGTAAGAGATAACGTATTAACTATTCAAGTTTCGTTTAAAAACCTAGGACAACAAAGACTGAGCTATGCTTTTCCGTTTGCCGATGTCTATTACACTGACATTAAAAATAAGAAAAAGTATTACCCTTTGAAGGACTCTGGTGGCAGAGTACTTGCCGGGCCGGCACACGACTGGATTGGTGGTGGTAATTTTGAGCAATGGATTGATCCGGGGACAAAGAGAATTTTCTGGATCAAGTTTCCGGCTCCCCCGGAAACCACCGATTCTATAGATATCTATATCCCTGGGATGTTACCTTTTGAGGGTGCCAAAATTTCAAGGTAAGCAAAATGAAATGTATAAGAATTTTAGTGCTTGTGGTAGTGGCACTTGCAATGGCAAGCAGTGCCGTTTTCAGTGAGGAAGAGGCATACTCGGGCCCTGATGATCCCAGAGTGATTGAAGCTGCCCGGACCGCGGTGGAACAACTCGGGCCTACGCTTGGAGCTATTTCTTTGGACTTCTGCGAGCCTCAGGAATTGTCTGCCAGTGTCGTGGATATTTTGGGTTTGATATCTTATGAAACTGCCAAGGACGATATACTAGAATCCGAGGAGCCGAAATCTCAAGAAGGTACAACTGTAGGCCTTGTTGGTTTCGAGGGGCTGGAAGTGAAAGGAAATTCGGCCGCTGTAAAGGAAGCGCTTGAAGATCTGGGCGCAAAGAAGGTCGGGAAGAAAATTAAAATCTCGCTCCTTGGCGACGTGTTGTTTGATTTTGACAAATACGATATTAGGCAAGAGGCTGAAAAGACACTTTATAAAGTAGCAGATCTTGTCAAGAACCTTGATACTCGTGAGGTCGTTGTAGAGGGTCACACCGATTCTAAAGGGTCCGATGAGTACAACATGAAACTTTCGATTAAGCGTGCAGACTCCGTAAGATCATGGCTAATCAATAAAGGTGGACTAACGGATACAAAAATTATCGCCAAGGGCTATGGTGAAACAAAGCCTGTGGCCCCAAACACTATGCCTGATGGTTCTGATAATCCCGAAGGTAGAGCCAAAAATAGGAGAGTGGAAATATACATATCCGCTTTTGAGTAAGGTGCTGTCGGAAGGGGCAGGGTGGCTAATTTCTACCCCTGCCTCTTTTTCCTGAATTCTTCTGCTTCTTTCTGTAATTCTTCGAGAAGCTTACATATTTTCCATTTCTCTGATATAGGGGTTAAAGTTGCCCAGAGTTGCGCGGGAAAACCACTTTTCCTGTATTCGGATAGTATCTTGTGGATACCTTCCTGGGTAAATCCAGAAAGGATTGCGGCTCTTCGGAGTCCAGAATCTTTACCAATTCCAGTTCCGTGCGGTTTTTCCAGAAGCTCCTTGAGTGTCATGTCTTTTTGTGCTTCACCTACGAAGACTACTGGTAGGTCATCGAAACCTATTCCTTTGAGTAAGTCCAAAAACCTTTGTTGTTCGTTTGCCCTGTACCCGCACGCCACAATTTTCCACGGACCGTACATTCGCTTCGATGATCTCTCTACTTTTTGAAATGAACCTTTCTCCATGGTCTTACCTCTCCACACCAACTGCAGATACTTTCAAGCCATTCTTCCAACTGGTCCCTGTAATTATCAATGGAACTTTCCATCCCGCAAAACTTGCAGGTAACCTTCGTCTGGTGTCAACGACCTGTCAGCTCAACTACGTTACCGCAATAAATACATTTAAGTTGTTGCTTAGGGATTTTATCCGGTGTCATCTGATTATTGCCTCTTCTGAATGCTGATTAAGTCTGTCAGAGAAGTATGAGTTTGTAAATATTAAAGTACATCGTTCTTTCCTTAAGAAGTAGTTCACGCAGGGTGGCGAAGTAATTGAGTGTTACTCACAGCAAGCCTGGCATCGCGCGCTTTTCTTTTTAAGCGCTCCAGCTCACTTACAGGAAACCGCTCGCACTGGCATGGAAAAAGAGTATTATTATGAAAAAGGGGTTCAGTCTCTATGGGAAACGGCGAGGCCTTAACTGCTTCTTCCCACATTTTGGTATGCGGTATTGGCGAGTACTCGGCAAGGTAGGGTGAACCACCGTGTTCTTTTACCACTTCGATGGAATATTCAACTTCGGAAGGATCCTGAAATGGTAAGCCACACAGGAGATAGACACCTATTTGACTAGGCAAAAAGCCAGCTTTCCTCAGGTTTTCCATTGCCCAGGGAAACTGGCCTTTTTCAATTTTGTTATCCCTCTGTACAATTCTCTGAGTGGTCACGGTTTCGAGTCCAAGTCTTAAAGTGGTAAATCCTGAAATTTTAAGCAATTCGCAGAGTTTGCCATGAAGTTCCCTCACATGAACGGCATTCGGCGTGTGGAATCTTACATTGAGACCAGCTTCCTTAACTTTTTTTAAGATGGGTACAATGTGGTTTTCGCTGTCAACCAGTAGTGCATCATCGTAGAAGGCGAAGTCTTCCACCCCATAGTTTTTGTGCCAGTAGAGAATTTCTTCAAATACGCTCTCCGGTGATCGCCTTATGAAACGCGGGTGCAAAACGCTGGATGCACAATAGGGACAACTGAAAGGGCATCCCTCAGATGTCATTATGGCCACGGCATTCAGGGGCTTTGGCTCCCAGAGCTCAAAAGCGGGGAATGGATAGTGGGCAAAATCTTTCCACTGAGAACAATTTTTGATGGGTACATTGAGTTTACCTTCCAGAAAGGCAGGAAATGAGTCTAGTTTCCCGCGATAAAGGTAATCAATGCCGGGTATGGAAAGCGCGTGCTCGTAGCACAACCGAACGTAGGTCCCTCCCAGAACAATTACCGCATCAGGAAATATTTCTCGCACTGTCTCAATGGTCTGAACGATACCGGGATACCAATAAGTCATGATGGAGGTGATAAGGATCACATCGGGTGCGGGCATTTCAGTCAGCTTTTTCCTGAACGTTTCGGCCAGCATACCATAGCGGCAGAATTTTCTGGGAATGTGTCGTAACGCTTCCGGTTTATTAATCTCCGTTCTGATAAATTTACCTGTTCCGTATTTTCTTCTCACAGGTCTGGCGGACTTAGGTACTGAGCTTGCGTCCAGTGTGTGGTCGAGACAATTGATTATATAAACCTCATGCCCTGCTGCCCGAAGCAATGAAGCTAAGTACAGCAGACCCAGTGGTCGTGACCACAAATCGTATGCAGCAAAATCTGTGATCCACGGATTGATGAGTAAAAAAGATTTTGCTTTATCTGTTTTTATAATTGTTGTCATGTCACTATATTAACATATCGATCGGTTAACGCCTGAAGCTGGGATCATAAAATTTTTTCTCGTTACCTATATTAATTTGCTTAGAAATATTGAGAGATCTTTTAATATTGTGAGTAATGAAAAGCAAACCACACTATATTATTCAAAAGATGTTCAAAACATTTGTCTTTCTAAGTATTCGTGGAAATTGCTAAATTTCGGTTTTACCTGTATCTTGCCAATAAAGAGAAAAAACGAATTTTAAAAATACTAAAAATGAAAGAAAATTTGTAAAAAAATGAGTTTTAAAAAGTTTTTTGCTTGTAAAATGTAGCACAAAGTTTGATGGGAAACATACAATTTGTTATAAAAGTTCAGAATTACGTCTCAATAACAATCCCCAGTAAAATATAACAAAAATAACAACTTCCCATGCCCTTTTCCTTTTAATTATCATGACAACGTCCAGAAAGAACTCGATTTTAACTGGGTTTTTTTATAATCCGATTCCGAAAATTGGGATTTGACACAGGACGAAAATTAAGATTTATTATTGCCAACTTGTTTGAAAATCTTTCCCTTATAGTTCTCCACATTACGATTTTGTATGAAAGTCTCCTATTCTGCTAGGCCTATCTTGAGCCAGGAGCTTTCATTGGTCGTTGTTGCTGGCTACATAGAGTCCAGCAATGCTGGTTAGTCAAGTCAGAATTGGTAGCTGGTGCAGAACCTTACAGTACAGTTTGGTAGAAGGGGGCTTATTTTGATTTTATCGGCAACTGGGGTGAACCCGTATTTGGGCAAGTTTTACTGGTGTCACTAGTTTCAAAAATCCTTGTACGTGCAAAAAACGGTTTAGTTTTAACAACAAGAGTAAAGGGATGGGTGGTTTACCGATGGATGGGGTATGGGAAAGTGTTAAGGAATACTTGAAATGTACTATTCCTCAGGCTCAGTTTGAAATGTGGGTAAATCCTATAAAGCTGGGCAAATGCAGTGAGAACCATGTTGTTCTTTTGTGTCCCAATGAGTTTCATCGGCAATGGGTTAGGGGGAAGCTTAGCGGAGAAATTTTAAAAGCGTGGATGACGAAGGGTTTAAGTGCTCCTGTGATCACATGGGATGTGGTGAAAAATGAAAACGGATTCGGCAATGAGAATGGCGACAGCGAGCTGGAAAGAATTTCTTCTGACAGAGGCACCTCGGTAGGTACTGCTGTGCAGGTGCCGCTTAATGAAATATTCGTTAAGTGGCAAATGCCTCGCCTAAACAGCCGATTCACTTTTGAACAGTTTGTTGTTGGGGACAGTAATCGATTTGCCTATTCGGCATCCCGGGTAATGGCAAATGGCCAGAATATTTACAACAACGCGTTGTATATACTGGCAGATCCGGGGCTTGGGAAGAGTCATCTGTCACAGGCGGTTGGCAACTATTTGCTTAAAAAGAAACGAGACGTGAGGCTCTGTTATCTTACTGCCGAAGACTTCGCAAACGAGATGATCTCGGCTTTGAAGTCAGAAAAAATTGAAAAGTTTAAAGAGAAATACAGGAAAAATTGCGACCTGCTGATTCTGGAAAAGATAGAGTTTCTCAGCGGAAAGATGAAGATGCAGTCTGAGTTTGCTTATACTCTTGACTTTTTACTGGACAGCGGTAAACGATTCATATGTACGAGCAATTACTACCCTCAGGACATACCGAAGCTTCGGAAAGACCTCAGGTCACGTCTAAGTGGTGTCCTTATCACTCCGATAGATCCACCGGATTTTGAGACTAGAACCAAAATAGTCAGAAAAAAAGCAGAAGCTCAGGCACTGAAACTCCCGGCAAAAGTAGTGGATTTCCTGGCAGAAAGAATAACGAAGGACATCAGGCAACTGGAAAGTTGCATCGCGGGGCTTGTACTTAAGTCTAATATTACCAAGAGGCCAATTGATCTTGCTCTCGCCAGAGAAGTATTGGAGACGATGATTGATAGCCGGCCCGGTATCGACATTGAAAGGATTAAGGAAGTGGTGGCCCGGTCATTTAGAATCAAGGTGGAAGATTTGAGCTCCCCGTCCAGGAAAAGATCAATTGCTTATCCCAGGAATATTTGCATGTATTTCTGCCAGGAATACACCAATGAATCCATATCAAATATAGGCAAGGCGTTTGGCAGGACTCACAGTACTGTTATTTATGCTACCAATCGTTTGAGGCAGGAAATTAAGAACAGCCCAAGAATTAAGCGTGAAATCGAATTTTTGAGGGATCATCTGGAAACGTATTGCTTGCGGGAGAGATAGGAAAATACTACCTCCCCTGCGTTGGTGTTAAATCATTGAGAAAACATTGCTCATAATCACATAGAAATTTTCTTTAACTGAACCTCTTCCCTTGACCAAGGGACCATGCCCGGGCAAAAGAAGCTCCACGTCCAGGCTGGCTATCTTTTCAATACTTTCTTTCAGCTGAAGCCCGTTGCCACCCGGCAAATCCACCCTCCCAACACTCTGGTAAAAAACCACATCACCCGTGAACAGCGCCTTTTGTTCCCTCCAGTAAATGCAAATTGAACCGGGTGCGTGCCCGGGAGTGTAAATAATATCAAAGGAGTGCTCGCCTACTAGTAGTTCACCTTCGTCGAGCAGTATGTCCACACGCCACGGGGGCATGCTTAATCCCATCATCTGATAAAATTGTTCTCCGTACCTGTCAAGAAAGGCGTCTGCTTCTTTGTGCACAGCTATTTTAGTGTCGTAGTCGAGAAAATCTTGTACCGCTTCACAGTGGTCGGGATGAGGATGAGTTATCAGGACCAAGCCAACATCCTGGGGACTGAAACCATCCTTTTTCATTTCAGTTTCAAGCTGGGGGAAAAGGTGATGATGTCCCGGATCTATTAATGTGACCACTTCTCCGTCTATCAGGTAAGAATTGCAGTTATTTTCCATGGGATTTTCCCAGGGGTACACGTACAGGTTTTCGCTGTATTTCATTATACTTCTACCTCCTCGTTCCTGCGTTTAACAGCTCCACGGAACCATAACCCTGTTGAGTTTCCAATGTCGCCTGAAGTCGCTGAGACATTTTTGAATGTTTGCAGCAACACCTTTCTTGCTATTTACTATATAAATCCCGTGATTAATATGAAAAAGTTCATTCACCAGCCGGGTTACTCGCCACTTCGTAGTAGCACTTGAGCCAAAGCGTCTTTCCATCTCTTCGGTAAAGAGCACCACCATTTTATCTTTCATTCTTAATTCGGTATCTACAAAAAACAGTGCCACATCAGGCTGCAGATCATACAACCTATCCAGAAAAGCCTTTACTGCCGGCTTTTCTACCCCTCTAGGCGGTGACGATTTTACTTCCACGTATGCCAGATTTTGTTCAAGCATTGCGATGACATCATAGTCTCCTCCGGTAGAAGTGTTTTTGAACTTAACCGAAGTTATAACCGGAGCGGAAAAGTATCTTGCAAAGAGCTGTCCCACGTACCATTCGAGAGTCGGTCCAAAGCTGGCAACACCTTTGATCAGGAGTTTATAACCTTCTCTGGAGCTGTACGAGACAATGCCAAGACTTTGCAGCTTTTTCAAATATGATCTGGCGGTAGGTGGCGCACAGTATCGGCAAAGCTGTTTTATGTTCCTGCTTTCAGGGTATTGTATAAGGTCTCTGATAAAAAGCCTGAAAGAGTATCTTCTCAGCAGGTTGAAGAACATGTCCTGTTGTTCTTCGGAAGCCTCCGGTGGCAATAAAACCTGGGTATTATGATCATGTTCAAGTATGGATAAACCTCTCTGAGCTAACAATTGAAGCAATGGAATTGGGGATGGATGCTTGCCGGAGTGGAGCTTTTCCACATATCGTCGGAGTAAGGATAGCTCTTTTCTTAATTGTTCGACTTCTTTTTCTAATTTAGCAAGTCGTGTTTTTCCGTCCATGGAGCAGGATTACCGTTTGCGTCAATTTTCAGGTTCGAACAGGCACTGCTGGGCCGGCTGAGTCAGATCGAGTAATATCTTATAAACTCCATTTTCCCAGATTCGGTGCATCACATATCCGGTCCTGTTGAATACTCCCAGGATTCCCTGGTTTTCCGGAGCTATATAGGCAAAAACCTTCTTTATTCCCCGGCTTCTTGCTATCTCCACGAGATAATGTACCAGAAATGTAGCGATGCCAAGCCGTTGCCAGCTGGGGTTTACCGCAAAGTCAATTTCTGCAAGCTCGGTATCTTCGTCGTACAGATAGCAACCAAGAGCAATAACCTTTTCTTCATCACCCTCTTTAACATAGCCGATGACTGCCATTTTTTTGACATAGTCTATGTTTACGAGAGATTTGATGTCCCGGCTTGGGAAAACTTTCATGATGGAAAGGAAACGTACGTAGGTTTCATCACCGGGCAATGAATCAAAAAACTCTTCGAGCCTGGCCTCGTCTATGGGCCTCACCGGGCGAAAGTGTACGATTCGTTCCCCCGGAAAAATCTGGCTGATTTCCCATTCTTTGGGAAGGAATGGCGGTGCTTCCCTTGAAATTCTAACCTTCTTTTCCGGGTAAAGTTTGTCAACTTCCTCCAGCAGGGATTCTCTGAATTCCGGATGAGCAATACTAACCAGGGCCAGGGCTCGTTCCCGGAGTGTTTTACCGAACAGGTCAACAATCCCGTATTCAGTAACGATAAAACCAGCCCCTCCTCTCGTAGTAACTACTCCCGCGCCTTCCGAGAGGTAAGGAACAATTCTGGATTTGCTCCCATCCAGCGTGGTGGAAGGAAGCACCGTGATGGCTTTTCCTCCCCTTGAAAACCTGGCTCCCCTCAGGAAGTCAACGGATCCTCCTACACCGCTGTATATGTCGAAACCGACCGAATCAGCACATATCTGTCCGCTTAAGTCAACTTCCAGCGCAGAACTGATGGTTATCATCCTATCGTTCTGGGCTATTACCAGATAGTCGTTTGTATATTCCACGGGATGAAATTCGACCATCGGGTTGTTATGGACAAAATTGTAAAGCTTTTCCGAACCGAGCGCAAAACTGGTGATTATCTTACCGGGATGCAAAGTTTTATGGCGGTTGGTTATGACCCCCTTTTCGACGAGAAACAAATAGGCATCGGTTAAGATGTCGGAATGAACTCCAAGGTCTTTCTTGTCCGCCAGAGAATAAAGGATCGCATTGGGTATACTGCCAATACCGACTCTAATGGTACTGCCGTCTTCAACCAGAGTGGCGACGTTATTGCCAATTGCCTTTGCGATATCGTTAATCAGGGGCGGTTCCATCTCGAGCAATGGTTCTTCATGCTCGATTATGGCATCAATCTCATCCAGGTGGATAAAACTGTCACCCAGCGTATAAGGCATCCTGGGGTTTATCTGCGCGATTACATATTCCGCGTTTTCCACGGCTGATTTAACTATATCTACCGCTATCCCGAGGCTGCAAAAACCGTGAGTATCCGGTGGAGAAACCTGGATCAATGCTACGTGGATTGGTATGGCTTCGCTTTTAAATAGCTTTGGAACGTCGTATAGGTTAATGGGCGTGTAATCAGCTCGGCCTTCGGTGACAGCTTCCCTGGATGCAGTGGCAATAAAAAAAGATTTTAGCCTGCAATAATCCGATAAGCTGGGATCGGTAAAATGAGGCTGACCAAGAGACAGTAAATGAAGAATCTCTATATCTGCAAGTTGCACGAGGAATTTTTCCAGTTCTCTTGTTAAATATTGAGGTTCCCCGCAACCTGAGCCCACGAATACCCTCTGCCCTCTTTTTATTTTTTTAAAAGCCTTCTCAGGCGTAGTTCGTTTTTTGGTCAAAATTTCTTCAATTTCATGAGTCATGTGTTCTGCGTGTTCATTCATTTTCGTTTTCTCTCACGTAACTTAAACAGGATTATCAGCCCTGATCACTCCTTTTTAACAGAAGGAACATTGCCGAAAATATGATCATGGCCATGCAAAGAATCTGTCCCATTGAAAATATTCCGAATAACAGTCCGATCTGTGGATCTGGCTGCCTGAAAAATTCCAGGAAAAACCGGAAAATGCCATACAGCAACATGAAGTATAGGACCATATGGCCATCCGGATAATCTTTTTTTCGCAACTTCCACAAAATTACAAAAAGAACCAATCCTTCGAAAAACGCTTCATATAGCTGCGACGGGTGGCGTGACAATCCGTCCGAGTTCGGGAAAACCATAGCCCAGGGAACATTTGTAACTCTACCATAAAGTTCCCCATTAATAAAATTTCCTATGCGTCCCAGCCCCAACCCGATCGGGGCAGTCACTGCCACGCTATCTGCCATAGCCCAGAATGGCATTTTTCGACTTCTCGAAAAAAGATAACCGGCTATTATAGAGCCAATAAGTCCTCCGTGAAATGACATTCCTCCGTGCCACGTGGCAATAATTTCAACGGGCTGCCTGAGATAGTAGCCAAGATTCGCATACTGGTAAAAAAGTATATATCCAAGTCTTGCGCCCACCACCAGTCCCAGTGCAAGGTAGAAGATTAAATCTTGGAGTGTCTTTCCTTCCAATCCTATTTCTTTGGCACGGTTTTGGCGGGGAATTAAAAGGTAGGAAGCCAGAAAACCCAGGACATACATGAGTCCGTACCAGCGAATACGAACGGGGCCTATTTCGATTATATTGGGATTGATCCTGGGGTAATTTAACATCGGCTGCTTCTTTAAAATCTAATTTTTTGCAAAAATCTTGATTTTTTGTTTGTTCAATTTTTAATTTGAATTTATTATCCAGTACTCGTAAAGGCTGTTAATCATAAAGAGGTATGGCTAGAGACTACTAACATAAGGAATCTATCACGTCAAATTACAAACGGAGCGGAATATGAGCGATAATGCCGGAGGTTCTCACAGACACCATCATAACCACCATCATGAACATTCTCATTCTCACGGAGAAATGAGTGTTCGCGACAAGCTCGAAAAACTGCTTGATCACTGGCAACACCACAATGAAGACCATGCGAAGTCTTTTGAAGAGTGGGAGAAAAAGGCCAGAGAGGAAGGACTGGTAGACGTAGCAAAGGCACTGGCAAAAGCTGTGGCGTTAACCCGGGAAATTAATACCGAACTGTCTGAAGCCTTGGAAAAGATAAAATCGAAGTAATTAGACCGAAATTCTCCACCTAAAAAATGAGAACCACAATATGAAACAGGAACTGTTAAGATACTCATGTGTGATTCACGGAAAGGATAGGTGGCCGGAAGATTCCATAGATCTCCAGGTAGAAAACCCGGCTACCGGCGAACAGATAGCAGTGGTTCCTGAAGTTAGCGAGAGGAGCGTAGCCGAGGCAGTGGAATCGTGTGCTCTGGCTTTCTGTAGCTGGAAGAACACGTCACCTGAAGACCGTGGCCAAATCATGAAAAAAATTTCCCGGGCGATGATATACAACACGGATCTACTTGCTGACACAATTTGTAGGGAAGTAGGAAAACCGATTCGGGCGGCACAAAGTGAGGTACGAAGTTCGGCTGATCTGATGAGTTACTTTGCAGAAGAAGCACCGAAGATAAAAGGCGAACTGCCTGCCAGCGGAAAATCTGATGAAATTGTAATGGTTACAAAGGAACCCGTAGGAGTTGTGGCAGCTATCACTCCTTTCAATTACCCGCTGAGCACCCTCATATGCAAGCTGGGTCCAGCGCTGGCTGCAGGATGTACGGTTGTAGCTAAGCCGGATGAGAATACTCCCGTGTCCAGTATTATTCTTGCTAAACTGGCACTGGAAGCCGGATTACCCCCGGGAGTGTTTAATGTCGTTACCGGTACCGGCGAAACTACCGGTACCTACCTGGTGGAGAATCCCTTGGTGAGGCTGGTTACTTTTACGGGAAGCATAGAAACTGGAAAAATCATCCTGGAAAAGAGCGCCAGTTATGTTCGGAAGGTCATTCTTGAACTCGGCGGTAACTGTCCTGCCATCATTTGCAATGGATCGCCATGGAAAGAAAACATACCAGCTATTGTAAAGCAATGTTTTAAAAATACTGGCCAGTATTGCTACAGGATAAACAGGATTTATGTAGAAAAAGAAATTTACGCGGACTTTTTGAAAAGTTTTATTGAAGAAACGAAGAAACTAAGAATTGGTCTTCCGGAAAACCCTTCAACTGATCTGGGGCCGTTAAATAACTTCAAGATCATGAAGCGAGTGGAAAGCCACATCAAGGATGCAATAAGAAAGGGAGCAAAACTGGAATCCGGCGGAAAAGCAATCTCGGATTCACCTCTCGATTCTGGTCTTTATTTCCCTCCAACCATTTTAACAGACGTTAATCAGGGAATGTTGGTAATGCGTGAGGAATCCTTTGGCCCCGTGGTTGGTGTGATGGCGGTGGATTCCGGAGAAGTAGCCCTCGAGTATGCAAACGAAGGCAACAGTGGATTGGCGGCTTACTTATTTGTGCCAGATACCGGAACGGGACTCAAAATGGCCCAAAACCTGGAAAGTGGAAGTGTATGGATAAATACGATCCATCAGGCCTATTTTTCTGTGCCCTTTGGTGGTTTCAAAGAAAGTGGACTCGGGCGTGAGAAATCTCATTATGGGATCGAAGAATATCTGGAGCTTAAAGCTACATATGTTTCTCTTGAAGTTTAACGGATTCTTGATCAGTGAGGATTAAAGATGGCAGTTATAGTTTCGATTGTGGGAGCATCGAAAAGTGGTAAAACGACTCTACTTGAAAAACTCATACCTGAGCTCGTTTCCAGAGGCTACAGCGTGGGAACGATTAAGCATGATGTGCATGGCTTTGAAATGGATCACGAAAGGAAGGATACCTGGCGCCATCGAAAGGCAGGAGCCAGAACCGTGGCAATTTCCGGTCCCAAACAGGTAGCTATGATCAAGCAACTTGATAAAGAGATGGATCTTGAACTGGTTGCAGGTTATTTTTTTGATGAAGATATTATATTCACTGAAGGTTACAAGAAAGAGTTAAAGCCCAAGATTGAAGTTTTCAGAAAAGATTTGATCGAGAAGCCGATTTGCGGGGAAAAAAATAATCTTATTGCTATAGTAACCGCTGATGAGGTGGATGCGACCGTACCCGTATTTCACCCCGAAAATATCAAGGAACTGGCAGATTTCCTGGAAGATCGCTACCTGAAAGAAAGAAAAAGATTTAGACTGGTTATTAAAGTGGACGGAAAGAAACTGCCAATGAAAGAATTCGTGCAGGAATTTGTTATTGGAGGTCTTTTGGGAATGCTGTCAACGTTGAGGGGATACAGGCAACCTAAAAAACTTGAGCTGGTATTGAATTTGGACGATGAAGAAAAATAAAGTTACCGGGATAGTTCTGGCAGGTGGTTTCAGCAGCCGCTTTGGGTCAAACAAGGCCCTTGTCAGGATTGGATCCAAAAAATTAATTGAGCACGTTTTATCCCGGTTGGAACCCTTGTTTGACGAAATAATAATAGTAACAAACGATCCGCTGGATTATGTGGATCTTGAAAAAACAATAGTCACGGACATTATACCTCATCAGGGGCCCCTGGGTGGTATTTATACGGGTTTGTTCTTCAGTCGGCATGACTACGCATTAGTGATGGCCTGCGATATGCCCTTCGTGAATCAAGAATTTGTAAATTACCTCGTTGAAAAAGCCAGCGGATACGACGTTGTAGTTCCGTGCTTCGAAGACAAGTTTGAACCTCTGCACGCCGTGTATAGCAAGCGTTGCTTAAACCACATGAAAAGACTCCTTGAGCAAAATAAGCGTCAAGTTGTGAAGATTTTTAAAAGAGTAAAGACACTAAAAGTTGGTGAAGATATCATCAGAAGATTCGATCCGGATATGAAATGTTTTTTTAACATCAATACAATTACTGATTGGGAAAAAGCGCTGGAAGACTACAATCTGGAAAAAAAGAATAGTGAAGAAAGACCTCTGCACAGTTGAAGAAGCCACAAGTAAAATCTTGGCCAGAGTCAAAAGACTCCCCAGGGAAATAATAGAAGTTTCGCGTGCCTGCGGTCGGGTAATCGACGAAGATGTTTGCGTGGATTGCGATATCCCTCCTTCTATGATTTCGCTGAGAGATGGCTACGCAATTTGTTCCGAAGATTTTAAGCATGATAGTCCGATAGATGGCTTAAAAATTATTGGAGTAATCACGGCTGGTGATGTCCCTTCTTTTACCGTAACCCCGGGTACTGCTGCAAAAATAGCTACAGGTGCTCTTCTTCCGGAAGGAGCAGACACCGTTATCCCCTACGAGGATGTTGTTATTGGAGAAAAAAAGATTTTCCTGAAGAGTACTCCTTTGAGAGGCCAGTTCATCCTGAAACCAGGAAGCCTTGCCAGGGAAGGTAATGTTGTTGCTAAAAAAGGCCAGATACTGACTCCCATGTCTGTGTGTTCCATCGTGGACTGCGGAAAAGCATTTTTAAAAGTGGTTCGGAAACCAAGAGTTGGAATAGTGGTAACGGGAAATGAAGTGGTTGAACTGGATAGCAGGAACAATAAAGACCACGTGTTCTGTAGCAATAGGTACCTGCTGGTGAGTCTCGTGAAAAACTACGGAGGAAATGAGTTGCCCTTGGGGATATGCCCCGACGATGAAAGAGACATTGCGTCAGTACTTGAAAGTTCGCATGGCTGTGATTGTGTTATCATATCTGGAGGAACCGGAAAGGGCGAGCATGATTGCGTGAGAAAAGCATGGAATTTGGCCGGGATAGACACGGTTTTTGATGGAGTCATGATGCATCCAGCCAGGGGAACGGCCTGTGGCTGGAAGGACGGAGTGTTTTATTTTTCACTACCCGGAAACCCTTTTGCTTCCGGAATAGCATTTGTTCAGTTTGTATCTGTTGCTTTGCTTAACCTGTCAGGCGTTGTGATTACGTTTCCGCCATCAACAAGAGCAAGATTATCAGAAGACCTGAATACTAAAGAAAGCAACGTACCCAAGTACTTCTGGGGTAAAGCAACATGGATTGAATCGGGAATGATTGTCCAACCACTAGGAATGGATCGAACTAATCCCCTCACCGAGATATCATTGGCGAATTGTGTAGTTAAAGTCGATCCAGGTAGAAAATCCCTGAAGAAAGATAGTCCTGTCTTCATTCAACCCGTTTCTTTTGGATCTCATCTCGGTTATGTGTCTTACCTGGTCTGAAAAAATTATTTTCTTAATCAAGTTTTTGTGCTATGAGAAACTTCCCACAAGGCTATTGGCGAGATTAACCCTCCCATAGCGAGCAGGCAATGCCTGTGCAGCTAGGATTTACCTCAATTCAAATGAGGACAAACGGCTTTTCATCAACCCTGCAAGGGTAATACGTATATCAAGAGGTAATAAATATGAGCGCTCAATCCGCACAAACCATTGTCCCTGATTATTCTTTCCTTAGAAAAGTTGAATTTGAAAGTAAGATCAAGGCCTCAGCATGTTTTCAGTGTAGAAAGTGCAGTAACGGATGCCCTGTCACATTTGCCATGGACTATTACCCGGATCAGATCCTTCGGTTTATTCATCTTGGTCTGGAAGACCTTGTGCTAAATTGTGTCACAATCTGGGTATGCGCTTCATGCGAAACCTGCACAACAAGATGTCCTAACGAAATAGATATAGCCGGCCTCATGGACTATCTTAAAGAAACCGCCAAAAAGAAGGGGATTGGCATTAAAGACAACAAAACTTACATGTTTCACCAGGTATTCCTGGATGATCTCAAAAAACGCGGCAGAGTTCATGAGTTGAGGTTGATGAACGAATACATGCTGAAGACCGGTGAAGGAATCAGGAAGCTCAAGGACGATTCCTGGAAACAGGATCTTAAACTTGGGTTGGGGATGTTTACAAAGGGACGTTTACCGTTGTTGCCCAAAGGGATAAAGAACAAGAAAGAAATCAGAAAGATTTTGGAAAATATAGACTAGGTCGCAAAGGATGAACAATGATTGACGTTAGTTACTATCCTGGATGTTCACTTGAAGGGACGGCAAAAGATTATAAAGAATCTATCGAAACGGTTTGTGAACGTGTCGGAATTAAGTTGCATGAGCTTGAAGACTGGAATTGCTGTGGAGCCACAGCTGCTCACAGTCTCAGTCATAAGGCGGCGATAAACCTGTCGGCGAGGAATCTTGAACTGGCCGAAAAAGCCGGGATGGATTTAGTTATTCCTTGTGCTTTATGTTTTAACAGGATGAAAGCAGCGGAAAAGGCGCTTCTCGGACCATACCGAAGGGAATACCCTTACAGATTTGAAGGAACAATCAAGATATGGGACTTACTTGACTTCTTTTGCCAGGACAGGGTTAAAGCCGAGATAGCAAAACGATTCAAGCGACCTTTAAAAGGTCTGAAACCCGTATGCTACTACGGTTGCATGGCAAACAGGCCTCCCACCATCACTGATTCCCGGAACTGGGAAAATCCGACAAACATGGACGAACTGCTCAGTTTTCTGGGAGCAGAAGTGATTGATTGGCCGTACAAGACCGATTGTTGCGGTGCCAGCCATGTGGTGGCACGTCCTGACATAGTTTTTAACCTCGTTTACAAGCTGTTCGACATGGCAGAGAGGGTAGGGGCCAACTGTATTGTGGTATCCTGCCAGATGTGCCAGGCCAACCTGGATATGTATCAGGACGAAATTAACAAAAAGTTCAACAGAGATTTCTACTTTCCAATCCTTTATTTCACTGAGCTTGTTGGTATGGCGATAGGTGAAAAACAGGTAAAGAGGTGGCTTAACAAGCACTTTGTAAGCGCCAAGCCTCTTATCGAGGGTGCTGGACTTAGTCTCTAGAAATTTCAGTTATCTCAAACTTTGCTAGAGTAAAAAAGAATAGGAGAGGCTGAAGGTGAGCAACCAAGAGAACGGAACGAAAAACGGAAAACCGGTTGGATCTGTAATGGTAATGGGTGGTGGAATTGCCGGAATGCAGGCATCCTTGGACCTTGCTAATTCCGGATTCCTGGTTTACCTGGTTGATAAGAATATCAGCATTGGTGGTGTCATGGCACAACTGGATAAGACATTTCCCACCAATGACTGTTCAACATGTATGATTTCCCCCAAGCTAATCGAAGTCGCCAGTAACCCGAATATAGAGATTATAACTCGTGCAGAAATCGAAAAGGTGGAAGGCGAAGCCGGGAATTTCCTCGTTACCGTGAAGAAATATCCTCGTTATGTGCGGGAAGACAAGTGTACGGCATGTGGAGAGTGTATAAACGTTTGTCCGGTGGATCTACCGGCTGATTTTAACCAGGGTTTGAACATCCGCAAGGCAATATATCGACACTTCCCACAAGCTATTCCTTCCGCTTTTGCCATCGATAAAATAGGTACCTCACCATGTAAAGCGGCCTGCCCGGCCGGGGTTCATGCTCACGGTTATGTGGCGCTTATTCGCCAGGGTAAATACAAGGAAGCATTGAAACTGGTAAAAAAAGATAACCCGCTACCAAGCATCTGCGGCAGGGTATGCCCTCATCCCTGTGAATATGCATGTACTCGAAGCCAGGTGGATGAACCGGTTGCCATTGATTACCTGAAACGCTTTGTTGCTGACCTAGATCTATATGACGATGAGCCATTTCTGCCTGAAGTGAAGGAGAAAAAAGAGGATAAGGTAGCCATCGTTGGTGGTGGCCCCGCAGGACTTACCGCGGCATACTTTCTGGCCATCGATGGATACCCGGTTACCATATACGAAGTGATGCCGGAAGCTGGTGGCTGGCTCATTTACGGAATCCCCGATTACAGGCTTCCGAAAGAAATTGTTCGGAAAGAAATTGAACTGATAGAAAAACTTGGTGTTGAAATAAAAACCAACGTCCACGTTGGGAAAGATGTAACCCTTAAGAGCATAAAAGACCAGGGTTACAAAGCCATCTTCATTGCTACAGGAACAACCAGGAGCCGGGCCATGGGCATCGAGGGCGAAGATTTGCAGGGCGTTATTCCCGGTGCTGACTACCTAAGACGGGTCAACGTGGGTGAGAGACCTGACCTGGGTGAGACAGTGGCAGTGATTGGTGGCGGAAACGTAGCCATGGATACGGCTCGAAGCGCCCTTAGAACCGGTGCAAAAAAAGTTATGGTTCTCTACAGACGGGCTCTTGAACAAATGCCTGCCAACCCGGAAGAAATTGAAGAGGCACAGGAAGAAGGAGTTGAGTTCCATTATCTTGTTGCTCCTGTGAAGATTATCGGTGATGAAAACGGACGTGTAAAGGCGGTTCGTTGCATCAGGATGGAACTCGGGAAGGCCGACGAAAGCGGTAGAAGGCGCCCGATTCCGGTGGAAGGCTCGGAATTTGAAATCGAAGTAGATGCTGTCCTGCCTGCAATTGGTCTTTCTACTGACCTGAGCTTCCTGGATGGTATTACTGAAGACCTTAAACCTAAACTTTCCAGGTGGCAGACCATTGAAATTAATCCTCTCACGCTTGCTACCAATGTTGAGGGAGTTTTTGCAGGCGGCGACGTGGTAACCGGCGCGGCTACCGTAATAGATGCAATTGCAGCCGGAAAGAAGGTTGCCGTGTCTATCGACAGGTACCTGAGAGGGGAAGACATGGCAGCGGGAAGAGAAGCATTGCAACCGGTTGCCGAACCCAAAGTGCCCAGAGTGCAAAAAGCGCCCAGGGCAAAGATGCCAAGGCTTTCGCCGGAAGAGAGGGTGAAATCGTTCTCAGAAGTTCAGCTTGGTTTTAGTGAAGAGGAAGCCGTAAAGGAAGCTGAACGTTGCTTGAACTGCG
>QMLL01000005.1 GCA_003646715.1 Deltaproteobacteria bacterium | reverse complement strand
TGACATGCACGTGTTTCGAACCAGCCAGGGAGTTGATGACAGACTGGGTGCAGTAAAGACTGCCGAAGATGCGCTGAAGCTTGCCATTGAATTTGAGAAGGACTCTGTAATTTTCTTTCTTTCCATGCAGGACGCTACTGATGATAACAAGGGTAAGGAACTGATTGGACAGCTTGTTAAAGAAGAACAGGAACATTTGAGAAAGCTTACTGTAAAACTTAGAGACCTGAAGAAAAAATAGAAAAAAAAGAGGTGTTATGGGAGAGAGGGTCAAGATATATGGTTCTGATACCTGTACCAACTGCAGTATGGCGAAGAGTTACTTTGAAGAACGAGGTATCGAGTACGATTTCGTGGATGTTACCAAAAACAAGGAAGCCCTGAGTGAAATGCGGGAAGTTTCCGGTGGGGCACGTAGTATACCCGTAATTGTAGCTTGTGGGAAAGTTATAATCGGTTTTGACCAGGCTATGCTGGGGGAAGAACTTGAATGCCTGAAGTAATCAGGCGAAGTGAGAGAAAGATGACTGCTGGCTTAAAGGAACAGGATATATATGATTTAATAATTATTGGTGCCGGCCCTGCGGGGATGAGTGCAGGAATATACGCGGCCAGGAAGTTGCTTAAAACGCTGCTAATAAGTAAGAATGTGGGAGGACAAGTCACAGATGCCTGGGAAATTGACAATTACTTGGGTTTTAGTCAGGTTGATCCTGCGGGACTTATTAAGAAATTTAATGAACATGTTGAGAAGTTTAGCATAGAGAAAATAATTGCCAGGCATGTGGCTTCGCTTCAAATAAATGATGACATAAAAAGTGTGACCACAGATGATGGAAAAACCTATTACGCAAAAACCCTGATAATTGCCACTGGGAAAAGGCCGAGAAAACTCGGCCTGCCTGAAGAAAAAAAACTAGGTGGGAAAGGAGTAGCCTATTGTGCCACATGTGATGCTCCTCTTTTTGCTGGAGCTGATGTGGCCGTGGCCGGAGGTGGTAATTCTGCGCTGGGAGCAGCAATGGACTTGATAAAAATTGCCAACAGTGTCCATATTGTGTCGATTACCCCTCTGACTGGTGATCCTATCTATCAGGATAAACTGAGAAGTTCTGATAAGGTGACGATTTACACCGAGCATGAAATAGTGAAGTTGGTTGGTGACACTGTTCTCGAAGGGCTCGAAATTCGATCTCTTAAAACAGGAGAAACAAAAAGGCTCGACGTGGAAGGCCTTTTTGTTGAAATAGGGTTGCTACCCAATTCGGATATCGTTAAGGGAATGCTAAACTTAAACCAATACGGAGAGATTGTTGTTGATTATAAGTGTCACACGGGATTTCCGGGTGTTTTTGCGTGTGGTGATGTAACAAATGTTCCTTTCAAACAGGTAATAGTAGCCGCAGGAGAAGGGGCTAAGGCTGCGCTGGCCGCATATGAATATTTAATTTCCGGAAATTAGGGCATATATGAAGTCACTGGATCTCAATTATAGGGAAGACGAGCTTGGAATCCTTAGACTGGCGGTTGAGAATACCAGGGAGGCATTTGTTACCATTGACCAGAATCATAAAATCCTGTTTTTCAATAGAGCGGCCGAGGAACTCTTCGGCTTTGGCAGAAAAGAAGTGCTCGGGGAGAATCTGGATGTTTTGCTCGGGGAGCAGTGTATAAAGGGGCATAAGGAGGCGGTACGGAAGTTTTTAGAAGGAGAAAAAAAGAATCTTACCCATGACGAGCGAGAATTCACGATCACCCGCAAAGATGGAAAAACAATCCCTGTCGTCTTTTCCTTTTCCGTGGCTCAATTAAACGGAAGGCATTATTTTACTGCAATAATAAGGGATATTAGCGAGCTTAAGCTTTGCCACGACAGGGTCATGAAATCCGAGAGGCTTGCTGAGCTCGGTCAACTGGTCACAGAGATTGCTCACGAGATAAAGAATCCTTTGGTTCTCATTGGTGGTTTTACAAGGCAATTGAAAAAAGTAGTCAAAGATGAAAAAAGTCTGGCCAAGCTTGATGTGATACTGGAAGAAGTGGAGCGACTTGAGCATTTACTTAATGAACTCAAGGAATTATATCTACCCAGAGAAGTCGATTTTTCCGTTTTTGACGTGAACACCTTGCTCGAGGAACTGTATCTTCTTGCAATTGACGACTGTAAGAACAGGAATATAAAAATTGTTTTCGAGTCAGACGCTGACGAAGCGTTAGTTGAGGGCGATAGGGAAAAGATCAAGCAGGTTTTTTTAAATCTCATCAAAAATGGGGTTGAGGCTATTGAAAACGGTGGTGTTCTGAGGATTGAATCGAGGAAACACGATAACTATGTAGAGATTTTAGTCACTGATAACGGCCCCGGGATCCCTGAAAAACATCAGGCAAAGCTTTTTTCTCCTTTTTTTACTACGAAAAAGCATGGGACCGGCCTGGGTCTTTCAATCTCCAAAAGGATTATAGATCAACACCCTGGTTTTTCTATATCCCTGGATACCGTGAAGGGCAAAGGAACGACCTTTAAAGTCACCATGCCTCTTGACGACAGTGTTGAACAATAGCCGAAATTCTCTAGGTCTTGCTTGTAAAAGATTATTTGGCAACCATGGCCCTCATTCGATCCCCGGCATTTTGAGCATGATCGGCAATCTGGCCTATGATGCCTATTAATTTTATGAGGTGAAATGCCTTTAGAGGTTCCGGAACTTCCTGGAATATTCGTTTGATTAATTCTCGTTCCAGCAAGTCCGCTTCGTTTTCCCACTGGCTTATGTCCCGAACACTTTTCTTGACCAGAATTCTGTCCCGTTCTCTTCCGTTTCTAAAATAATTCCAGGCTTCTTCTGTTAACTGTGCCAGTTTTTCAATAGGTGCAACAACTCCTTTAACGAGGTCTAAGAGGTCTTCTGCTATTTCTTTGGGCAGATCCGGGGGACGATAGGAAAGCCAGTAAAGAGCTTCCTCAACCTTGTCAAGGACTTTGTCCTGTTCTCTTAAGTATTCAAGAAACTGAAACTTTTCCACGGGCATTAACAGGCCACGAGGCAGATGGTTTCTTATGTTTCTTTTTAGCTGGTCAGCGCTACTTTCTAGCAGTGCGACCTTTTCGGTCATTTCATCGAATTTCTCTACTTCGCCATTTATGTAATATTCTGCCGCTTCTAAAAGCATCTGTGCGCATAGTTTTACTTTTTCAGCGTGCTTGAGTAAGTTTTCAAAGGGAGTTTTGTAAAAAAGTTGAACTAAAGATCCTCGCACTTCATCCTCCGTCACGTATCCGGTCTTTAATAGAATGTATGCAACATAAGCTCGTAAATAATTATTGCCAAAATCATAGTAAAAGGCAAGGTTATGAACCACGAAATTAAAATGTTTTTAACAAGTCTGAGGTCGAGGGCTTCCATTCCTCTTACCAGCCCAATGCCTACTACTGAACCAACCAGAACATGAGTTGTGGAAATAGGCAAACCCATTCGAGAACAAACCAAAATTGTCGTGGCTGCCCCGAACTCCGCGCAGAAACCTCTGACAGGGGTGATCTCAGTAATGTTTTTGCCTATTGTTTCCATTACTCGAGTACCAAAGGCAAAAAGTCCACCGCCCACCGCGATGCCTCCAATGGCTAGCATCCATAGCGGTACCTGCACTTGTGCGGCAACAGTTTTAGTTTTAACCACCGCAAAAATAGCAGCTAGTGGTCCAACGGCGTTGGCTACGTCGTTTGCTCCGTGCGCAAAGGCAACATAACATGCCGTTAAAATCTGTAGGTAAGCAAATAATGACTCGGTTACAAGGTGGCCTCCTTCGCCGATTACAAACTTGCATTCCCGCGATTCAAAGTCAACACATCTAAAAATGTACCGGCTTGTGATAGCAGCAATTACTCCTACCACCAATGCCAGTGCAAATGCGTTCCAGAAGGAAAAATCAAGGTGAAGATTTTTAAGCCCTTTGTAAATTAATGATAAGGTTAGAACCACAAATACCAGGAATACTAAAAAAGGGGCATACCTTATAGCTGCTTCACCGGGTGACCTTGATTGGAGAATTTTTCTTTTAATCAAAATATACATGCCACCTGCTACCAAACCTCCACAGACAGGGGAAACCAGCCAACTTAATACAATGGAAGTAACTTTACCCCACTTTATTGCACCTAGACCAACGCTCACTGCGCCGAAACCAACAACGGCGCCAACTATTGAATGACTGGTGGATACTGGCTGAGCTAGAATAGTGGCAAGATGTACCCAAATACCCGCGGCCAGAAGTGCTGCAAACATGCCCAGCATGAACTTCTCGGGTGCACCTGCCAGAAGATTCGGGTCGATTATCCCTTTTCGCAGGGTTTCGGTGACGTGGGTTCCGGCGAGGACAGCTCCCAGTAAGTTGGCGATTACCGATATGAGTACGGCCTGTTTTAATGTTATAGCTCTTGAACCAACGGAGGTTCCCATGGCATTCGCTAAATCGTTTGCGCCGATATTAGCTGCCATGTACATACCAACTAGTGTAGCGATGCCAAGGATGATAGTATCGATATTAATCATTATTATTGTCCTGTGAGAAGTTGGGTAGCGTCTGATTTATGCGGCTGCAAAATATCAAAGAAGGAGTGTTAGTGCAACAGTAAATACCTTATGGGTTGTACTTTAAAGAAGTTGCTTTAAATTTTATGTAAAGATCGTTGATTTCTTTCCAATTATGAGTTATGGACACGGCATATAAGCATGTCCTTTATGTGTTTTTTCTTTCCTATTGGCCTTTTTGCAAAGGAGGTGTGTTATGAATTCTACGGTTCTTATTGCGGTCGGGGTATTGCTTTACGTTATTCTGTATCACACCTACGGACGGTATCTTCGAAAGGAAGTTGTGCGCGAGTCAGATGCTGAAGTGCCTTCCAAGCGATTGTACGACGGCGTCGACTTTGTTCCCGCCAACAGGTATGTTCTATTTGGACATCATTTTGCCTCTGTGGCCGGTGCCGCACCGATAGTGGGTCCGGCGATAGCGCTGGCGTGGGGATGGCTTCCTGCATTGCTTTGGGTCTGGCTGGGAAATATCTTTATTGGGGCAGTTCATGATTACTTATCCTTGATGTCATCGGTACGTTACGACGGACACTCGGTACAATGGATCGCAGGAAAAGTAATTAAAAAGAGAACAGGATATGTTTTCGCGTGGTTTATCTTTTTTGTCTTGATTCTCGTTGTTGCCGCATTTGGCGCTGTTCTCGGGAAACTATACGTAAAACAACCGGCGGTACCAACAGCATACATCTTTAAGATATTTTCTGCATTTTTCCTCGGTTACCTGTTCTATAAAGTAAAGATGGACTTTCGACTTGCCACGGTAATTGGAATAGTTCTTTTAATCCTGTCAATTATTCTTGGAGAGAAGCTACCGCTGTCTGCAAGTTACAAAACCTGGATGGTGATATTTTTCATCTATATCATAGTTGCTGCATCAATCCCGGTGCACGTTCTTTTGCAGCCTAGGGATTATCTAAACGCTTGGCTCCTGGTAGGAGGTCTGGTGATAGGTGGAGTTTCAATGCTGCTTGCTTTTTCATCTGTAAAGATTCCTGCGGTGACAGTCTACAGTGCCCCGATAATTGCAGGCAAGGCAACACCTTTCTGGCCAGTCATTCCGCTGATAGTTGCGTGTGGTTCTCTTTCGGGATTCCATGCAATCGTAGCCTCAGGAACCACTTCCAAGCAAATTTCCTCTGAAAGGGATGGTCTTTTCATCGGCTATGGTGGCATGCTTACAGAGGGATTTCTCTCCACAATAGTTGTGGTCGCCATAAGCACCTATGGTCTTTCGGTTCTTTCCCCCGAAAAAACAGCTCTTTTGACGAGCGGAGCAGCAGATTTTGCCAAAAACTACATCGGAGCTGCAAAATCAGTGGGTGGTCCTATTGGTATCTTTTCTAAGTCTTACGCAGAAGTGGCCAATGCGGTGCTTCATTTACCTAAAGGTTTCCTCGTAATTCTGGCTTCCATGTGGGTGGCTTCTTTTGCCATGACCACGCTGGATACCACCAATCGTCTTGCGAGATATACTTTTGCCGAGATTTTTGAGCCACTGAAAGAAAAATCCCGTGGCATGTACGATTTTCTTACCAACAGGTGGGTTGCATCCACCGTTCCGGCAGCAATCGGTATAGGTCTTGCCTGGAGTGGCGCGTGGACAATGCTGTGGCCGGCATTTGGTGGTGCCAACCAGATGCTTGCATCCATTGCATTAATGACGGGAGCAGCGTGGGTAATAAGGGTACAGAAATCCAAGGGAATGAACGTTCTTATTCCTGCTCTGTTCCTCTGGGTAACTGTTTCTCTGGCCATGGTCTGGTACCTCTTTGTGGCTGTCCCCACATTCTATGCCAAAGATCCTGTGAAAGCTATAGTGCTTGCCGTGATGGTAGTTATCATGCTGGCGCTTAATGTTCTGTTGATTTATGATTATTTTAAACCGGAGAAAGAACTGGAAGCGCAGCTGGAAGCAGAGAAGGTGTGAAAGAGAGACTCTCAAAAATAAAAGAGAGCTTTCTGCTTTTTGCTAAAGGGCTTCGAGAGAGAAGTACCAGTGCTCTCGAAGCCGAGCTTAAAGAACTGGAAAATGCCTTTGCTCTTATTTTGCTGGGGGCGTTAACGGGGATGCCTGCGCCCCCTTCATACTTGGGGATAAAGCTCCTACCTTTTTTGGAAAGAGAAATAAGAATTATGATATGCCGGTCTGAATCTTTAGGTGATATATTTGCGGACTGGTTCGATATACTGGATTTTGGTTAATGAAGAAACTTTTTTTCTTTCTCGGAAAAGGCGGTGTTGGAAAGACCACTCTTGCCGGAAGCTTCGCTGCATACCTTGCGAATAATAGCCATAAGGTTTTCCTTGCATCCATCGATCCTGCCCATAACCTTTTTGATTTTTTCGGAATGGAGCCCGGTAAAAAGGGACCGGTTAAACTTTCGGAGGGGCTCACCGTTGAAGAATTTGACATTGATTCTTACCTGAAGAAATTCCTTAAAGAATCATCCAGGAAAATGAAAAAAACATATCACTACCTTCAAATGATAAATCTTGAAAATATGTTCGATGTATTGAAACATTCCCCGGGCATGGAAGAGTATGCAATGCTTGCGGCACTCCAGGAGCTTCTCGATGCCTGGGAATCCGGAGTCGATTACATGATTATTGACACACCGCCAACAGGCCTGATGCTTAAGATCTTTTTTATCCCGAATACAACGCTGTTGTGGATTGGCAAATTAAAGGAACTGCGGCTGAAGATCCTGGAAAGACGTTCGCAGATAGCTCACATAAAAGGTAAAGATGAATTTGAAGAGGGGGTCCCTCTTGATGTCAGTGATGATGTTATTTTTAAAGAGCTGCAGGCACAGGAAGAACTGTCTAAGAAGCTTTCAAAGATGTTTGCCGACACAGAAATTTGCAAAAAGGTGCTTGTGCTAAACTATGATGAGCTGTCAATCAAAGAAGGCTTAAAAATTATCAATGATCTCAGCACAATTAACGTATCAGTAGATCTCGCAGTCTTGAATAAGAAAGGGATGTCAGATGCCGCAGCGAATAACGAAAAGCTGAAGGGGCTACTTAAAAAAATAAGTGGCCTCACAAGAATCGAAATCCCATTTTATAGGGAACAGGTGACTCCCCGTAATAAAATGAAAGAAATTGCGAAAATGTTTGCTACAGAATTATTATGATACCAACGAAAAAAGAAATAGTGTCTATACTTAAGTCCGTTAAGTACCCTGAAACCGAACAGAATATTTTTGATCTGGGGATCGTGAAGAACATTGATTATCAGGAATCTACGGGAAAGCTGGTAATCAATGTTGATTTTAAGCGAAGAAACCCTTCCTGCATTGGTTGCGTCCCAATTGCTTGGATGCTCCAGAAAAAGATTACAGAAGAACTATCAAAGAAGTTTCTAAAGTATCCGGGAGTTAAGTCAGTTGAGTATATCGATAACTAGTGCAGAATTTGCCCTGTTTTTGGGGCTATCGATTGTAATTGCGGTCCTCTATTATGTCGGTTACAAGAGGAACATGAAAACCATAGAAGCGGTTTCCAAGTCTCTTGAAAACAGTTTGAAACCTTCCGATAAAGAATATACCTGGCTTGGAGGCGTACTCGGATTTACGGGAAATTATACCATCGAAGGTTTTGAGAAGGTAACTGCTTCGGTCTTCATGCTTCCCAGACAGAGCATCTTATATTTCCCTTTTTCTTACATAACAACGGGCTACGATAGGGTAGAAGTGCTTTTTTTTCTGAAAAACAAGGTGTGGAATGAAGTACATGTCATACGTGACATAAAACCATCATATCAGATGCCCAAAATTTTTAATGCTCATCTACTGAAAACCGAGAAACTTACCATAAATGAGAAGCCGTTCGTTGTCATGTACAGGAATAAAACCGGGGAAGTCGACAGTATCATATCTCTTGGTCAGAGTCTAGAACCCTTGGGTATCATGCATATTGCTCTGACGCCTGAAAAACGAGTCCTTTACGTGAGACTTAAAATAAAACCGAAGTCGGTCTCAGAGATAGAAGACGCAATGAAGACATGCCTGAGTTATTCAGAGCATATGAAGTCAAATAATACCGACAACTAGTCATTTATCGGTTCCAGCTTTACCAGTTGTTCTCCCATTACCTTTTTAAATTCCGTAGCATCCCCCAAAACCCTGCCAATTATGTTCACCGCACTTGCAGGTTTTATTTTGCCGGGTTCGCTTATGGGAGTCTGTCCGAAAAAAATGCAGAACGCCTTGCCAGTAGGCCAGTATCCAAGATCTCCAATTTCAACCACGTCTTTTGCCGTATCATCCAGTTCAGCTGTCACGGGAATCTCAAAGTAAATTTCCTCTCCCCAAGTGTTAAAGGTCGTCTCTAGAGGCAACACATCCAGTATTTTCTTGGATGTAGGTGTATCAAACAGTTCGGCCTCCATGGAAACATTTCCCACTGTGATTTTGATTTTCATGAACTTGCTCCGTTTGTATCCTGCTTTTTATTTGTTAATTTTCTTGAGTAACCAGGCCATGTTTGTTCCCAGGTCCTTAAAAGTTTTCACCGCTTCTTCGTCTTTCTGGATTTCTCCGGGTTTGAGCGCAAGTCCCATGTTCCAATACGAAGAACCCGGTACTATCATTTCGCTTATGAGGAAGAAATAATTGATGGATGAAAACACGTGGCTTGCACCGCATCGACGAGCCACAACCACTGCGGCTCCAACTTTTCTTTTAAAAAAGGATCCGTTCATCCGCGCAACGAGGCCGGCCCTGTCAATAAGCGCCTTGACCTCGGGTGATACATTGCTGAAATAGGTAGGGGAGCCGATCAGAATACCGTCGGCTTTCCTCATAGCCTCAATATACTCGTTTAACTTATCATCTTTGTGACCGTGACAGCGCCCATCCTTCTCTTTGCCACACTTGTAACAGGCGATACATCCGTGGATTTTTTTGCCTCCGATCTGGATTATGGATGTGGATATTCCTTCACTTTCCAGTACTTCACAAACCATTTCGAGTGCCTGCCTGGTGTTTCCCTTTTTTCTTGGACTTCCACAAAATGCCACAACTTTCATTTTATTTACTCCTATTGTCCTGACAATTGCTAGCGTGAAATACAACAGTGCTTTCAGCGAACTTCAAACCTTTACATGCATTTACCCTTGTCCCACAACTCGCAGAAGTGCTCTTTTTCTTTTGGCTCACAACTTCTCATCACCGACCACTTGAGTGTTAACGGTGCAATCAGTGTCGTGATAAAAGCCATTAATATTAAACAGGCAAATTGGTCATCAGTCAGAAGCGGAGCGGAGATTACCTTATTTTTCATAAGTTCGTTGCTCAATTCGAGCACCACAGCGGCAACAGCAAGTTCTACAGCCCCTCTCCCGTTCATTCCAAACCCTATGATAAGAGATTGAAGGGGTTTTTGTCCCGAAATATAAGCACCAAGTCCGCTTCCCAACAGTTTTCCAATTATTGCTATGAGAGTTATAACCGTACTCATCAGTAGGAAAGAGGCAGTAAATTTAAGATGAAGATGAAATGAGAGTGATACGAAGAATATCGGCAGCAGAAATCCGTGGCTGAGCCCGAAAAACCTGTCGCGGATTTTTTCGTAAATTTTTACATCCAGGGTTTCCTTGCGTACAAACTGGCCCGCCAGAAATGCACCTATAATAAGATGCAAACCTGCCACTTCTGCCAGCGCTGACATAATAAGAGCAGCAAGTATGGCAAACGTGAATCCTTTTGCTTCACGGTCATCAAGCCTGGGAGTAATCTTGGGAATGACAAAGTGCCCCAACGCGATGGTGAATCCGAAGAAAGCAACTACTTTTAATACAATAAAGAAAAGAGGAACCATCTCTATCGTTCCCTTCTTTGCCAGGCCAAGCAATATGGAAAGCGCTACCAGAGCAAGTATGTCGTCAGCTATTGCGGCTCCTATGATGATATGACCGATTTCGCTTTTCAGGATCTTCATTTCTTGCAAAACTGTGGCCTGAACAGCTATGGCAGTTATGGACAACCCCATTCCCACAAAAAGGGCCTGATACATGGTTCCGCCGAACAGCTTTATGGTGATATATCCAAGCACGAAGGGTAAACAAAATCCGCCAATGGCCACGAGCAAAGAAGGCCAAATGTGTTCCATCAACTCCTTGGGGTCCATTTCCATGCCAGCATAGAACATGGCAAAGAAAATGCCGAACTCGGCCATGAGTTCAAGGGGTTCACTGTTCTGGATGATGCCGAATACCGCGGGTCCCAGAAGAAATCCTGCAAGCATTTGACCCAGTATTACAGGTAAACCAAAACGAACGAAAAGGGACGCAAAAGCCCAAGCAACAGCAAGTACAAGTATTAAATTGAGAATCAATTGCTGAGTTATACCCATGAAGTGTTCCTATTAAAATTGTCGGAAAATTTTATTAAACCAAAAGTTAACATATCAACTTTCACCGGACAAGCTGTAAAGCTCTAGTATTTCAGGAAGCTTTTCCGTAATGAACCAGTCCAGCGCATCTCTTGTTTGCCTAAATGACTGAAGGTTTCCTCTGTAAGGATCACGAATATACCAGTTAAAAATTTGCCCCTTGAAATCTTTCGGGAGGTGTTCTTCAATTGAAACCAGTGCGAGGTTTACTATGAGCTGGAAAGAGGAAAGATCTATTTCATCTAGTTTTTTTGAGAAAAGCCCCTCTGTTGGTACACCCACTTCTTCCAGAACAGTAAGAGTTTCCTCAGGAATCTGGCCAAGTGGCCTGATTCCGGCAGACGCGGCATAAGCATGGTTTCCCCAGTAGAATCTGGTGAGTGCTTCCGCGAGGATGCTCCTGCAGGCATTTCCTTCGCAAATGAAAAGAACAGAAACTTTTTTTGTGTTCATAATATTTTTCATCACTTAGACAAGGCACCAAAAGGAAATGTTAATTTTCCCAACTAATTAACACAGCTGTATGAGTTTTGTCTAACGCTGTTGTATATACAACTGAAGAAGGTTTTTCAATACTGTTAAATTGTAGCAAGTTAACATTTATATGTTAACTTATGAGAATTAACATTTAATTACTCTGGCATGTAGGTAAATATATTAGTGATTACACATCGTTACAAATGTTAAAGATAACTACCCAAATGGCACACATGTTGCTCATTAAAAGAGGTAAAATCCCAGTAAGGAACAAAAAACCATTCACGCTCAAAAAGACTATAGAAAGGAGGGATGATTATGAAAAAGATAATTATAATGTCAGTTCTGGTTCTCTTGATGTCAATTCCGGCATGGGCATTCTCTGGTGAAGTTGTTGGTACGGTCCAGGGTTTTACATGCGTAACCACAGGAAAGATATGCCCCGTGGATAAGGAAGATCCGCTGGTTGCAGCTACCAGAGTATTTGTGGTGAAGACAAGTGGTACTGAGTATTATTTCGTCCCGAACCTCGACAGAGCTCTTCTCGCAAGGTACTTGAACAAGAAGGTTAAAGTTGTTGGGCAGATCAATTCAAGGTATCGTTCTATAAATGCAGAAGCATTTCAGGTTTGGCGAGACGGAAAGTGGAAGACCATTTGGACCAAGGAGCTTGAAGAGGAAACCATGAAGGAATTCGAAGTAGGAACCTAAAAGCTAAAAACGTGTAAGACTGGGAAGAGAACCGCCCTCGGGATGACCCGTGGGCGGTTCCAAATTTATTTTGTTTAATTGGATAACCCTTACCGTCTGGTGAGTGACGTCAGTATTTTATCTTTGCGAATGAAAGCTCTGACATTTGGGACATGTGCCGAAAAATTCCAGAGAATGTTCTTCAACTTTAAAGTTAAATTTCTCCTTTATCAATTTTTCGAAGCTTTTTAAGTCACACCCAACAGGTTCAAAAGCTTCTATCTGGCCGCATGTTTTACATATAATGCGGTGTTTGTGGGTATCTGGCTGAATCAATTCGTAGTACCTTGCCCGTTCTCCCAGTGTCACGCATCGGACAAGCTTCTTCTCCACCAACCTGTTCAGGTTCCTGTAAACTGTTGCCAGATTAGGTTTAGGAGTGGGCAACATCTTGTAAATATCCTTTGATGTAAGGGGTAGATGGGAATCCTTTAATATTTTTAAAATATTGTAACGCCACCTGGTACATGATAGTCCTGATTGTCTTAGTCTGGTTTTACGATCCATTTTTCAATCTCCTAAATTATTGAATAGTTATGCTGTTTTGTACTACTATATTCTGAGATATGCGATATAATTGGTACGTTTTTTCTCGCTACAACGCATTATATGTATTTGCAAATGTTTTGCAAACACTTTTTAAAGAAATTTTGACAACAATATGAAACCACATAATGATAAGATTAACATATATCCAGAGATACAGTTGAGGGTCCAAGATGCATCGGAAGTATCGGTAGATATCCTTGTTTATCCCGAAGACAGATATTTGATTGTGGATCCGTATAGTTCTATTGCTCCTCCTAAAGAAGATGGGACATCTTTGGTAAACTATGCCATATGGTCATTACCGAGGAGGCTTGGTGAAGTTATAGTGAGCAAGGGGGAATCAATTAAGGCGAATTATCTTATGAAGATGGTTGTGGTTGATTTTGAAGCGATGCCTCAGGTTCAAACTTCTGTGTTTGAAGAAGCCATAAAAGAAGTTTTCAGAAAGGCCGGAATTCTGAAAGCCAGGAGCATATGTTTTGATCGTCTTGATCTTGTAGAAAGATATCATTCGGCATACAAGGTCATGAGTACTCTAGTTCGACTCCTTGTCCCTTTCCAGCTACAAGCTGCAAGCAGGATAAAACTTTTCGTTTTAACTTTTAATGATGGCCCGGTTTTGAGGAGGTTCGAAATTGCCTGTTCAAATCTTTATCCTTATTCCGGTGCCGGAAACGCCAGACATAATTTCTGACAATGTGTATTTTTATGAGTTCATTACAAACGCTGAAGGGAGAAAAATTCTATTATGAAAGTTCTAGTTACGGGCGCAGCCGGATTTATAGGGTTTCATGTAAGTAAGAGCCTTCTGGATCGTGGTGACGACGTTGTCGGTCTTGACAACCTGAATGACTATTATGACGTGGACCTGAAAAAAGCAAGGCTCCGCATTTTGGAGGATTATGAAAATTTCAAATTTGTTAAGTGCGATCTTGCGGATCGTGCTACCATGGAAAAGCTATTCGGCTCGGAAAATTTTGAGAGAGTCATAAACCTTGCTGCGCAAGCCGGAGTAAGATATTCCTTGAAAAATCCCCATTCATATATTGATAGTAATGTAGTAGGGTTTTTAAACATCCTGGAAGGGTGCCGTCACAACAAAGTTGAACATCTTGTGTATGCTTCTTCGAGTTCCGTATACGGCGCAAACACGAAGATGCCCTTTTCAGTTCATCATAATGTTGATCACCCAATATCTCTATATGCAGCAAGTAAAAAAGCCAACGAATTAATGGCACATACGTACAGTCACTTATATGGGTTGCCAACGACGGGCCTCAGGTTTTTCACGGTTTACGGACCGTGGGGAAGGCCTGATATGGCCCTTTTTCTCTTTACCAAAGCAATTCTGGCCGGGGAACCAATTAAAGTTTTCAATTTTGGCAATATGGAACGTGACTTTACCTACATTGATGATATAGTACTAGGGGTGGTTCGAGTAACGGACAGAATCCCCGCGGGAAACCCGGAGTGGAGCGGGGATGATCCGGATCCCGGAAGTAGCTACGCACCGTATCGTCTGTACAACATTGGCAATAACCAACCTGTTCAATTAATGAAATACATTGAAGTACTGGAAAAGACACTGGGTAAAGAAGCTAAAAAGGAGTTTTTGCCTATGCAACCGGGAGATGTTCCCAAGACTTATGCAGATGTGGATGACTTAATTGCAGATGTTGGTTTCAAACCTAGTACCCCTATCGAGGAAGGGGTTGAGCGTTTTGTAAAATGGTATCGAGAGTATTATAACGTGTAAGATGGGTGAAGGTTTATGGTTTCGGCTTCCGTTGAAGAAAAAAGTGTAGATCGGAAAGAAATCTCAAGGAGTCTTACTTTTTCTAAGCCTTTGAAAATTGCGGTCATAGGTGGTGGGACAAGGTGTGCTGCTCTTCTGAGCTTGTTGGAGAAAGACAGGCTCAGGGATGTCCCTATAGAGATCGTTGCTGTTGCGGATCACAACCCTGATGCTGCAGGTTTCAGAGAAGCCAAGAAGAGAGGTATTTATACCACGGAGGATTTCAAAGAACTGGTGAACTTCCCGGAAGTGGATCTTATTATTGAGCTTACCGGTAACGAGAAGTTACTGGAAGAAGTCCTGCCTTATTTGCCTCCACAGGTCCAAATACTGGATTATGCTATCTCCAAGCTCCTGGGTGAAATTATACTTTTAAGCGAGGGATGTCACGAGTGTAACGTTGAACTTGATTTTACCCGAAACTTTGTTGCGGCGTTGTGGAACAGTGTAGCTGACAGGATATTGCTGCTCGACGAAGACTACAAGATAATCGACATTAATCCTTCAATGCAGTCTATTCTGGGTGCCAAGCGCTCAGACGTAATTGGGAGATACTGCTACCAGGTGATGCATCAGAGTTTATCCCCGTGTAATACTGCAAAACGTCCGTGTCCTCTTCAAGAAACCCTGAAAACGGGGCTCTCGGCACAGGCGATTCATGAACATCACGATCCGAACAAGGGAGTCATATACTATGAGGTGGTTACATATCCCTTCCCTCATCGCGAAGGCCAAAAGATGATGGTCATCGAAATTTTCAGGGATATTACCTCTGAAGTCAAAGAACAAGTTGATGCTACCACAAAAAGAATAAAGAAAAACCTCGCACGCCTCGTTCATGAAGACAAAATGATTGCTCTAGGTAAACTTGTGGCAAGTTCTGTTCACGAGATTAATAATCCTATTTCAGGTATCCACGCATTGTCCAAGTTGATGTATTCGAAGCTTGAAGAGGGAAGAAAGCTTAACGAGGAAGATCTGGAAGAATTCAGGAATTATCTTGCACTGATATCAAAAGAATCAGCCAGGTGTGGTGAGATTGTATCCAACCTTCTCTCCTTTTCTCGCCAGCAAAAAATGGAAGCCCGTAAAGTCAACATAAACGAAATCCTCCAGACAGTATTGACCTTGTGCAGGCACAGAATGTCTCTTCAAAAAATTGAACTGGAAGAAGAACTGGCAGATGATTTGCCAGAGGTAATTGGTGATTACAATCATATCCAGCAGTGTTTTATAAACGTGGTTTTCAATGCAATTGAAGCAATGCCAGAAGGTGGCAAGCTTACCGTTCGAACCAGGTATGAGAAGGAGAAGAAGAAGATAAGAATCGACATTTGCGACACAGGGTGTGGTATTCCGGAAGAAAATATTTCCAGGATATTTGAACCGTTCTTTTCCACGAAGACAGATGACAAAGGCGTCGGTCTGGGGCTGTCGGTTGTATACGGTATCATAAGGGAACATCGTGGTTCCATCTTCGTGGACAGTAAAGTGGGAAAGGGAACCTGTTTTATAATTCGATTTCCCGAAGCGGGGCCGAATGATAACGGGGTTTTGAAAGAAAAGCCAGGCAAGAATAAGAAACGGCAAAGTAAGAAGAAAAAGGGATAATTCATGTCTGCAAAGATTCGAATTTTGGTAGTTGATGATGAATTGATAGTAAGAGAATCCTTAAAGGGATGGCTGAAGAAGGGTGGGTATGAGGTGGATACGGCGGCCAGCGGCCCCGAATCACTTGAAATGCTTGAACTTGCTCCATACGACCTCCTGTTCCTGGACATCATGATGCCCAAGATGAACGGGCTAGAAGTACTTGAGATCGTAAAAAAGCGATTTCCGGAGACTCTCGTGGTTATGATCACCGCTTATGGTTCGGTGGAGACCGCTGTTAAAGCCATGAAAAATGGTGCAAATGATTATCTAATGAAACCCTTCGAACCGGAGACCCTGGCGCTACTTGTTGAAAAACTCCTGCAGCAGAAAAGAATTATCGATGAAAACTTGCTCCTGAAGGAACAGGTTGCTAGATCGGTGCGATTTGAAAACATAATCGGTGTCTCCGAGGAAATGCAAAAGATTTTTGAGATGATTATGGATATTTCGGCTACAGATGTACCGGTTTTGATCACTGGAGAAACCGGTACGGGGAAGGAGCTGATTGCTAAAGCCATACATGCAAAAAGCCCCAGAAAACACGGTCCCTTCATTCCAATAAATTGCGGTGCTTTCCCCGAGCATTTGCTGGAAACAGAACTGTTCGGGCATGAAAAAGGCGCTTTTACAGGAGCTCACAGGGCAAAAAAGGGAAGAATTGAAATGAGTCATGGTGGCACACTATTTCTCGATGAAGTGGGGGAGATACCGCTCAAGATGCAGGTTGATTTGCTGAGAGTACTGGAAACTAAGAGTTTTCACAGGGTGGGGGGCACTGAGGAGATCAATGTTGATTTTAGAATACTGGCGGCAACAAACAGGAATCTTCTGGAAGAAATTAACAAGGGTAATTTTCGGCAGGATTTTTATTACAGGCTAAACGTGATATCTCTACATATCCCGCCGCTGAGAGAACGCCCTGAAGACATACCGGTACTGGCTGAACATTTCATGAGAAGATACAGCAGAGAGACAAACAAAGATATTGATACAATTACTCCCGAGGCAATGGAAGTTTTGAAAAGGTACCCGTGGCCCGGGAATGTACGCGAACTGCAGAATGCAATCGAGAGAGCCGTTGTTATCTCCAAAAAAAGATGCCTGGACGTTGATGAATTTTCCTTCCTTCAGGTATCTCAGAAAGGAGCAGGGGAAGCCAAGAGTCTGGAAGAAATTGAGAAGGAGCATATTGAGGCAATGTTGAGGGCTCACGACTGGAACATTTCCAAAACAGCGAGAGCTCTCAAAATAAACAGAGTTACCCTCCATAAAAAAATCAAAAAATATGGCCTGAAACGCTCTGGACAGGATCAATGTAAACCTGACAATTCGAGAAAATCTTGATTGGTTGAGGTGCCATGTCTGGTGAATCCGGAGTTGTTGGGATTGTTCCTATCGGCGAAGTAAAGCAGGTTGTACTGAAAATTCTTGCCGCAAACATCCAGGCTGTTTTTAACATACCTGTGGATATCCTGAATGGAAGAAAGTCGCTTAAAAAATTTTTTAACCCGAACAGAAATCAGTACAACGCAATTACTATCCTGGATCATATGGAACGAAGATGGAAACAGCCTCATAAGAGGATTCTCGCCGTGGTGTCAGTGGATCTTTTTATACCGATTCTTACGTATGTTTTTGGTGAAGCACAGATAAATGGGAAAATGGCAGTGGTTTCCACATATCGTCTCAATCGCAGGACGGGTGGTGGAAACGTAAGCCTGGAGCGTTTTTACGAAAGAGTGGCTAAAGTGGGGATACATGAGCTGGCTCATACCTTTGGTTTGGTGCATTGCAAAGAAAATCACTGTGTAATGAGAGCGTCCTATAGCCTGAGAGATCTGGACTATTATCCTTTGTATTTTTGTGATTACTGCCAGTCCATGCTGGATGATGTTTACAGAAGAATGAAGCTCCGGACCCTTAAAGCCCGGAGCTTCGAAGACCTTTTTTAATGTGCGCTGGTTATCAGGTTTTAAAGAATTCTCCCACCAGCTTTTTCCAGCCAATTTCAGGAACAGTCCCGTAAACGTCTTCTATTGGCTTACCACCTGTTGCTGCCAATCTTTCGTGTCCGGGCATTACGATGGAATATAATTTCTCTACTTCATGCTGCATCCATTTGTCGGTTTCTTCGCCAAAGAGCAGTTTTCGGAGGTTGGTTTTCAGTCTTCTGGGTTCCACAACGTAAAGCCATCCGTCCGAATAAGGGCGCTTGTTGGTGATGCGCGGTTCTTTCATGATCTTGGTATTAACAGCGATTACCGTTCCTTCAACAGGTGATAAAACCTCTGCTTCGTTGCTTTCTCGAGCCAACCTGAGACCCGGTTCAGTCTGGCGTACTTTTGCTCCCAGGCTTGGAAGAATAAATTCATCCACAGGTCCTACCAGTTTTACTGCAAAGTCATCCAGTCCCACCCTTATTCTTCCACCATATTCCACTCTGGCCCATGTATGTCCATCGTGGAAGTAATAGTCGTCAGGCACGAGATAACCGTAGACCTGGTGAACCCTTGTCTCTCCCAGAGCTTCCTGAGGTTCAATGTCTTCCAGAGACTGGTCGAATTCACAGGTTTCGCATTCGAAATTGTGGTGACAGAGCTTGAAAGGGACCCTTCCGGTAAGCATATGCCGGCAAAGTCGCTCTTCCCCGACCTTCTTGCGCATGGATTGTCTCCAGCTCTCGCTGATCTTTCCTTCCTTTGCCTTTTCCAGAGCCTTGGTCATGGCCTTGTCGAACTCGCAGTTAATACAGTCATATGCATTATCACAGAGTTTGAAGTTTATGACGCCAGCTTTCATCCAGATACACTCATTTTCCAGTATATTGAAACCTACAACTTTCTTTTTCTTTCCAATTGTATTTTTTGCTGCTGTCATGGCTTGCCCTCCTTAGTTTATATGTTGAAGTTTTTTTGTTTTCATCTTTGCCTTTATATATGAGCAAGGGCTGTGCCATTCACCGATAATTTGTGATATATGTGTGTAACATGTGGAAAATACAAGAATAATTCAGGTGGAGTTTTCGGAAATTCTCTGGAAGTTGAGAAGAAAGATTCCCATTTGTGATTAAAATGGCAACAGTTAGGTGTTACAGCGGTTTGGGGGTGGGTAGGTTATGCTTTAATTACAGTAAGTTACGTGCTGTTTAAAAAATTAACACCATCCTAGTTGTGGATAGCGCGGTAAGTAGTTAATGGTTCTTTTCCAGTTTTTCAATAGCTTTCAAAACCTGGTCAGGTATGGTAGCTCTTTTCATGGATTTGTAGTCGTAACCAAAGATGGTGGCTGCTCCTTCTGTGCAGGCGTAATTTTTTCTTTGACTTACAATAAGGTATCTTTGTTCTGTTTTTCAGGGGAGAAGTGGATGCTTTTAACTCCTACACTTATGGTGTCCAGGTAGGTCAGTACTTTCAGGTATCTTGCGCTCGTCTCTACGAGTATGGGACCTATTGTTGTATCGGGCAGTGGCTTGAATGCTCCAAGCTTTTCAAAATATGCTATCCGAGCAATTTTAAACTACCTAAAATACACAACATTGTTTACGTGCCTGAAAGCATCCATGTCTCTCCAGAAAACTGGAATTTCTTTGATGAACAAGAAATCTTTTAGCAGTTCCATCTTTAATTTTTTGAACTGATGCTATTTATAAAAAAACAAGCGGTATCGAATGTGATACCGCTTGCAAAACTTTGTCATTTGGCAAATACTCTTTCAGATACGTGCGTAAATCCCCTGTTTAAGGATCATCTCCTGGTATTCCTTGAGCTTTTCGCAGGTTTCCAGACACTGGTTCTTGTCCTCATTAGCTCTTTCGCAATCTAGGCACGGACTCTTAATCATGTCTCCCTCCTTAAAACTTCTATATATTCTCCCCATTCAAATTCGCTTTTATAATGGAATATAAGAAGAATGTCAAGCAAAATATATTTTTATATGAAAGTCTCCTATTCTGCAAAGCCTATCTTGAACCAGGAGCTTTCATTGTTCGTTGTTGCTGGCCACATTGAGTCCAGCAATGCTGGTTAGTATAGTTGCTGC
>QMLL01000004.1 GCA_003646715.1 Deltaproteobacteria bacterium | reverse complement strand
GGACAGATAAAGACCGGGTCTCTTTGCAGAAGCGAACGAATCGCTAAGTACAACCGTTTGCTGGAAATAGAGCAAGAACTGGGAGACGCAGGTGTCTTTGAAAATCCGTTCGTTATTTAAAAAATGACTTATGTAAGAGGAAAGAGGGGGCAGTTCTCTGAGTTGCCCCCCCTCGATACCCATCAGCGCAGTTTTTTGATAAAATAATGGTGAGGCTTAACAAAGCTGGAATGTATTTTGCTCTTCGTAGAAAAAAGTAAAAAAAGCCATAAGCGAATTGAAGGGGTGGAGATATGAGCCGGCTAGTAATGAACACGCTGATGGAGTTTTTCTACGAAAGTCTCCAGCAAGCCTTAGCAGAACAGAAAATACAGGTTGGCCAGGCCACGGAATATTATCTTGTTGATCTTCTTTCAAGATATTCAAAGGCTGAAAGCCTGCTTCAACCGACTCATGAGCAACAGGAAAAAACATACGGTGAGCTGTACCTTGAAAGCTACCATCTAAGTCCTTCGGAGAGATCAAAAATTTTAAAATATATTGGCGACACCACTCTGTTTCTCTGCGGTTTTTTCTCCGAGAGCTTTAAAAGGAAGCTTGTAGACATAGACTATTATGCCATGCTTGGAAGGGCTTCTTATTCTCACCTCGTAGAAGTGTCAGAATACATCAAAATGAGGATTGGTGTGCCTGAGGTGTTCGCTGAGCTGGTCAATAAGTTCCTGGATTTGATTGACGTAATTGCGGAAATTGGTGAAAAAACCCAGCTAAGCGGTTCGACTGATTTACTAAGAGTGTACGAAAGGTGGTTAAGGACTCACAGTAAAAGAGATCGGAAATTGCTCAGAGAAAAGGGTATTGAACCGATAAGAGACATAACCCCCAAATTTATCCACTAGAATTCGGCTTCTTGGTCATCTCGGGCAGCAGGTATTAACCCCATATTCAGGATACGAAGATGTTTTGCTGCCCTTAAACGAATTATCTAACGACCTTTTAATCTTCTAAGTACATTTATTACGTCGTCTGTCTTTATCCCCTCAACAACGTTTACTGATCCTATTTTTGTTGGTAGAATCCACCTGAGTTTACTATCGACCATCTTCTTGTCGTACGTTAGACCCTGAACAATTTCATCAGCTGTAAGATCTTCCGGTACACATACAGGGAGTCCAAACCTATCAATCAGATTTTCAATTCTTTTAACCTCTTCTGGTTCTGTCATTCCGTACTCAAGCGCGAGATAGCTGGCAGCAACCATTCCCATGGATACCGCCCAACCGTGCTTGATCCTGTAGTTACTGGCAGCTTCAATGGAGTGTCCGATGGTGTGTCCGAAATTTAGAATACGTCGTAATCCGGCTTCTTTCTCGTCTTTCTCAACGATTTCTCTTTTTAATTTGCAACTCTGAGAAACTATCTTGATCAAAATATCCGGTTCTTTTTCCAGTATTTTCTCCACGTTCGACTCAAGGAATGTGAAGAACTCTGTGTCCATTATTATGCCGTATTTAATAACTTCTGACATCCCATTGAGAAACTCTTCGTGGGGTAGGGTGGATAAAAAATCCACATCGGCAAATACAAGTACTGGCTGGTAGAATGTCCCTACCAGATTTTTCCCCTCTGGTAAATCCACACCGGTTTTCCCTCCAACACTGCTATCAACCTGTGCCAGAAGTGTTGTGGGAATGTTTATGAATGAGACTCCTCGAAGAAAAATGGAAGCCAGAAAACCCGCTATATCACCTATCACTCCTCCCCCTACCGCAATGATGGTGGAAGCTCTGTCAGCTTTCATACTGACAAGTTTTCGAGCTAATTTTTCGATTGTGAGGAGATTTTTTTGTTCTTCACCGGGCTCTACCGAAATCAGGCCCCGATATGGAAATCTCTTTTCCAGGAGAGCTATAATCTTGCCTGCCCATAGCTTTTCCACGTTTCTGTCGGTAATGACAAAAACAGAATTTAGCGGTATTTCAGAAAGAATTTCACACAACCTGTCCAGGCATTTGTAGCCAATATGAATTGTATAGGAACGATCTTCTAGCTTTTTCAGTGATACTTCCACGCGCGTCATTTCGGTTTTGTATCCTTTTCTCTTTTGCCATTTATGACAAAGTCCAGTATTGCACCGCTTTCTTCCATGGCTTGAGGGCTGTATGGTCCGAAAAAGTTCGCTGTTTTCTTGAAGTCATTTATGAACGCCTCCAGATTCTTTGTTCTTATGATATCCAGGTAGTTGACGAAGGACTCGTGGAGTTTCCGAAGCACCTCCTCGCTATGTGGGTTTAGCATTCCGATTGCACCGTAGAGTGCAGGATCTTGGGCAAAGAGTCTTCCAATGAAGTTCATCTCAAGCCTGTAAATCGGACTCGTATAATCCAGACTCTCTTCAATACTGACGCCCATTTCTCTCAAAGTGCGCCCCATTATTATGGTGGAAAAGTGTATCAATACCTGGATTATGCTCATCATTTTATCATGTTCTTCGGGGGTGGTTTCTTTAATTCGTGCCCCCGAAGATTCAAAGAGCCTGTAGACTGATTGTTTTTTTTCTTTGTCAATTCTAATAGGACAGGCAATAATTGTTTGTCCTTTGATGGATGATACCTGTGGTCCAAACATCGGATGTAGACCGATCACGGAAGCTTCGGATTTGAGCATAGCCTTTACTGGCTTCTCTTTCAATGACGATACGTCCATTAATAACTGGTTTTGCCTAGTATAAGGAACTGTTTCTTCGATTATTTTTTCTGCCAGGTGCAGAGGAACCGAAAAAAGTACAATATCTGACAGTTCCACCAATTCCCGGTTTGAAAGGGGTGTATCCAGATCTGACACTTCCACGCGAAAGCCTTTATTCTGGAAGAAATGGGCGAAAAAGCGCCCCATTTCTCCCTTTCCTCCAACAATGCCAATGGTTGACCATAGTATATCGGTCATTTCAAGATCTCTCCTTCGTGTTAGATTTCTCTACCTACAGCCTCGGCTATGAGTTTCAACTCGTCCATCAATTTTTTGAAAGCATTGGGTCGTAGCGATTGTGCTCCATCACTCAGCGCGCTTTCAGGTCTTGTGTGTACTTCTATCAGCAACCCGTCAGCACCTGCAGCGACGGCCGCCTTGGCAACGGGTGGAACGAGGTCAACACGCCCAACGGCATGACTCGGGTCCACGATAACCGGCAAATGAGTCAGTTGTTTAAGCAGAGGGACAGCGCTTATGTCCAGCGTATTTCTGGTTTCGGTTTCAAATGTCCGAATTCCCCGCTCACACAGGATGACTTTTTCGTTTCCTTCCGACACGATGTATTCCGCGGACATGAGGAATTCTTTGATTGTGGCGCTGAACCCTCTTTTCAGTATCACGGGTTTATCAATGTTGCCAACCTCAGTCAATAACCTGAAGTTTTGCATGTTCCTTGTTCCGATCTGTATTATGTCGGCGTATTTTGCTACCAGGACCGCATCCCTTGGGTCCATCAGTTCTGTTACTACCATCATGCCGGTTTTTTCCCGGACTTTCGCGAGGTATTTAAGAGCTTTTTCGCCCAGTCCCTGGAAGCTGTATGGAGATGTTCTCGGCTTAAAGGCTCCACCTCTGATAAACGGAACGCCGAGACTCGAGAGTTCATCTGCGATTTCTTCCAGTATTTCTCTACCTTCTACCGCGCATGGGCCAGCAATAACTTGAATTTTCTTATCACCGAAAACGTTTCCGTTAAGGCTTATGCGGGTATTTTCGCTTTTGAATTCACGGCTCACCAGCTTGTAAGGTTTAAGAATCGGATGGACCTCTTCCACGCCGGGAAATGAGAGGAACGGAACTTCCTGGAGCTTTCGTTCGTCTCCGATGGCACCAATAATGGTTCTGTGTTCACCTTCTGATAAATGAGCTCTCAAACCAAAATCCTCTAATTTATTTATGATGTTTAAAACGTCTTCTTTTGTGTGGTCTGGTTTCATTACTATAATCATTTTTATAACCTCCCAGGCCACCCGCGTCTCATTTTCTCTTGGTCGTTTCCTGAAGAAGCCTGCTAGGAAACTCCAGCTTTGGCTTCTGAGCTACGCCATCGAGAAGAAAGACATGTGGCCTTTTTTAACTGTTTGATCATTGTTTTAATCTCGTCAACTACTTTATCGGAATCTGTTTCCTGTATTTTTCTTATTATTGCACTTCCGACTATTATCCCATCCGCATGAGGTGCCAGCATAGCCACCTGTTCGGGAGTTGAAATCCCGAATCCAACAGCTACCGGCCAGCGAGATAACTTCCTTACATCTTCCAGATTGCGAATAAGTTCTTCAGGTAACTTTTTTGTTGATCCGGTTACTCCAGTGGTTGAAACATAATATATGAATCCACTGGTGTAGCCGTTTATCAGTGGAAATCTCTCCTTGTTTGTGGTTGGAGCGACAAGAAATATGGTATCCACGCCTTTTTCACCGGCTATGTCTTTCCAATCAGACGCTTCTTCCGGTGGAAGATCCGGAATGATTACCCCGTTGATACCGGTTTCTACGCAAGATTCGGCAAATTCTTTCAAGCCATACGCAAGCACGGGATTTATGTAGGTCATCAGTATAAGCGGCTTGTCAGTGTTCTTTCTTATTTCTCTGCAGAGTTCGAATGTCTTTCGAACATTTATTCCATTTGAAAGAGCTTCCTGTGAAGAAGCCTGAATAGTGGGACCATCTGCTAACGGATCGGAAAAAGGAATACCAATTTCAAGCAAATCTCCTCCCGATTCCAGTATGGTCAGTGCGAGCTCCAGGAAAAGATCGGGCTTCGGAAACCCGGCAGTAAGAAAAGGTATAAGTGCCGATTCCTTTTTTTCATTGACGGAAAGTATTGTATCTTTTATGTGGCTCATATCGAAACCTCCATTGCTTCTGCTAGAGTATGAACGTCTTTGTCGCCCCTGCCGGACAGATTTAGCACCACCAACCACTGATCTTGCGGGTTGTGTTTTTCTTTCTCCTCGGAAAGCCTGGGCAAATAAGCCAGTGCATGAGCGCTTTCCAGGGCGGGCAATATTCCTTCCAGCTCTGCAAGTCTGTTGAATGCCTTAATAGCTTCGCTATCGGTGACGCTCACGTATCTGGCCCTTCCTTTGTCTTTGTAAAAACTATGCTCAGGGCCCACACCGGGATAGTCAAGGCCTGCGGCGATCGAGTGGGCCTCCAGAATTTGTCCGTCATGATCCTGCAGAATGTAGCTCATGGACCCATGTAGAACTCCAGGGGTTCCGAAACCAAGAGTTGCTGCATGTTTTACCTCGGTCTGGTCACCTGTGGCCGGGTCTTTCTCTCCCGCCGCTTCAACACCGATGAATTCGACAGGGTCATCGAAAAACGGATAGAACAATCCGATTGAATTACTTCCGCCGCCCACACATGCGACAAGAATATCCGGTAACTTGCCTTCCAGTTCCATTATTTGTTCTCTGGTTTCCTCCCCGATTACTGACTGAAAATCCCGAACAATCATGGGGTAAGGATGTGGGCCTACTACCGATCCTATAATGTAGTGAGTGTTTCTTATGTTTGTAACCCAGTCTCTGATAGTTTCATTTACAGCGTCCTTGAGAGTTTTGCTTCCGGATTTTACCGGAATAACTTGGGCGCCCAACATCTTCATTCTGAAAACGTTCAAAGCCTGGCGTTCTATGTCTATCTCGCCCATGTAAATGTCGCATTCCATTCCGAAAAGGGCCGCGGCGGTCGCTGTTGCCACACCGTGCTGTCCCGCACCTGTTTCTGCGATTATCCTTTTCTTTCCCATTCTTCTGGCAAGAAGTACCTGACCGATGGTGTTATTTATTTTGTGGGCACCGGTATGGTTAAGATCTTCACGTTTCAGGTACACCTTGAGATTACCCAACTGATCACTGAGTCGCGATGCGTAGTACAAGGGAGTTGGTCTTCCCACATAGCTTTTCAAGAGATTTTCAAGTTCTTCCTCAAATGATGGATCTTTCCTTGCCTGTGTATACGCTTCTTCCAGTTCATAAAGCGCTGGCATCAGGGTTTCAGGAACAAACCTTCCTCCATACTTTCCAAAATGTCCTGATATATCTGGCAACATTCTAAAACTCCTTTACCTTGTTAAGAAATTTCTCGATTAAATCCGGATCTTTTTTCCCGGGATAAGTTTCAACACCACTGCTTACGTCAACAGCATATGGCTTTACTTTTGATATCGCTTCTAGAACGTTCTCAGGGTTCAGGCCTCCAGCCAGAATTATTGGCTTCACAGATGCGACCTTTGCTGCAAGATTCCAGTCAGCCACCTTACCCGTTCCTCCCATCTTCTGGGGATGATAACTATCCACCAATAAAAAACATTCCCCGTATTTGTCCAGATCAGCGATACTTCCGCTATCTTTGAGTCTGATCCCAATGATAATCGGGCGTTTTAACTCTTTTGATATCTTTGGTGCTTTTGATCCGTGTAACTGAACCCAGTCCAGATTACAGAACTCGCAAATGTCGTTTATGGTTTGCGTATCCATATCGACGAAAACTCCAATTTTTTGAACCATCGGGGGCAATTCACGAGTTATGTCTCTTACGGTTGTTGGTAACACTTCCCGGGGACTTTCCGCGAAAACAAATCCAAGAGCGTCCGCGCCGCAAGAAACAGCACATTTGGCATCCTCAATATTTGTTATTCCGCAAATTTTTACCCTGATTCTTCCCAAGATTGCTTCCTTCTTTCGTCAATTGATTAGTGATGATAATTTTTGCCCCGGGGTTTTTGACCTTACCAGGGCTTCCCCGATCAGAAACGCAGAGATACCGGCTTCCCGCAAAATAGAAATGTCTTTCTTTGAATTAATTCCACTTTCGCTAACCACTTGTATTTCTTCCGGAACAAGTGGTAATAGCATGAGCGTATTACTTATGTTCACTTCAAAAGTTTTGAGATTTCTGTTGTTGATTCCAATTATGCGAGGATTAACTGGAAGTACTTTTTTTAACTCCAGCGGGTTGTGGACTTCTACAAGCACCCCGAGACCCAGCTCAGTAGCGTGCTGATAGAGTGTTTTTACCTGGGTATTATCCAGAATAGCCGCAATCAATAATATCGCGTCGGCCCCTGCTGCTCTAGATTCATAAACCTGGATGGGGTCGAGAATAAAGTCCTTCCGCAAAACGGGGATATTTACAGCTGCCTTTACTTTTTTTAAATCATCAAGCGAACCTTTGAAAAATTTTCGGTCTGTTAAAACAGATATTGCTGATGCTCCGTGTTTTTCATATGTTTTTGCTTGTTTAACCACGTCGAGATTTGTTGACAGTTGGCCTTTGGATGGTGACGCTTTCTTGATTTCCGCTATTATGTTAACGCCTCTGCCATTGGAGATAGCTGAACAAAAGTTTCTCGTTCTGGGTGCACTCCTCGCTTTTTCCACCATTGACTTCAATCCAGGTTTTTCTCTCAACTGCTCTATTTCCAGTTTCTTATGTAGAACGATCTTGCTCAGAAACATTTGTACAGACTCCTTATTCTCGTATCACTGCCCCAAACTTCTGGTCATTTCGATCAAATGATCCAATTTTTTCAAAGCGTTTCCAGAGTCAATAGATTCCTGTGCCAGGTCGATTCCCTCCTTAAAATCTGTTGCCATAGCCGCTGCTACCAGCGCTGCAGATGCATTCAGCAACACTACATCCCGCCTGGGCCCGTTTTCTCCGTTGAGCACGGAACGAACAATCTGGGCGTTATCCGTGGCGTTGCCGCCTCTGATTGAATCAATGGATGAACATTGCAGCCCAAAATCTTTGGGATGAATTCTATAATCTTTTACTTCTCCATCGCGGAGTTCGCTCACCAGCGTTTCTCCCGTAATGCTGATCTCATCGATGCAATCAACGCCGTGAACTACGAAGGCACTTTTTGAGCCGAGTCTGTTCAATACTTCGGCAAGAGTTCGAGTCAATTCGGGCTCATAAACGCCCAGCACCTGCACATTAGCTCCGGCGGGATTGGTAAGCGGGCCAAGGATGTTAAAAATGGTTCTAAGTCCGATTTCTTTCCTGGGACCGATAGCGTATTTCATTGCTCCGTGTAAAAGCGGTGCGAAAAGAAAGCCTATTCCTATTTCGTCGAGGCATTTTTCGACGTCTGAAGGAGTTATGTTCAGGTTAATTCCAAGTTCTTCCAGTACATCTGCGCTTCCACAGCAGCTTGAAACTGACCTGTTTCCGTGCTTGGCTACTTTTAAACCTGCTCCGGCCACCACGAAGGCAGTGGTTGTTGATATGTTAAACGTGTTTGTACCATCACCACCGGTTCCGCACGTATCCACGATGGTTTCCTGGTCGATATTTATGTCATCGCGATCAAGGCTTACCAGGCCATTTCCAGAACCAATCTTTAGGGCTTTTTCCCTCATTACCCGCGCAGCTCCAGTGATCTCTTCCACCGTCTCACCTTTCATCCTCAGAGCCGTTATAAATGCTCCGATTTGCGCCTGGGTGGCCTTACCTTCCATGATCTCGGTCATCGTAGCGACCATTTCCTCTTCGGTTAAATCCTGGCGATTGACTACTTTATATAAGGTTTCACGTATCATTTTTTGCCCCTCCTTTTCTTCATGCGGTTCAGAAAATTTGCCAGAAGTTTTTTCCCTGATGTTGTGAGTATTGATTCGGGATGGAATTGTATTCCTTCAATGGGATAATATTTGTGCCTGATACCCATGATTATTCCGTTACTTGTTTGTGCTGAAATCTTGAAAATCTCTGGAAGACTCTCCCTCCTGACGACTAGAGAATGATACCTAGTTGCAACGAAGGGAACCTCGACTCCTTCGAAAATACCTGTGCTGTCATGGAATATCGACGATGTTTTACCGTGCATTATCTCGGAGCAAGGAACTATTTCGCCTCCAAAAGCATGAGCTATTGCCTGGTGTCCCAGACATACCCCGAGAATTGGCACTTTTTTTCCCAATCTTCTGACTGTATCTACGGAAATTCCTGCGTCTCCCGGATATCCCGGGCCAGGAGATATAACTATCCCGTCGGGGCGCCAGCTTTCGATTTCATCTACTGTGACCTTGTTATTTCTGATAGTTCTGATGTCATTATCCCCGGCAATTTCTCCAAGAATTTGCACAAGGTTGTAAGTAAATGAATCATAGTTATCTATCACCACGATCATTTTTTCTCCTTTCCATCAAAGCTGTACGCCCATTCCAATGCCTTTATTAAGGCCTTGGCTTTGTTTATGGTTTCCTGATATTCCTTTTGGGGATCCGAATCTGCTACGATTCCTGCCCCTACCTGAAAAAACACTTCATTGTTTGTTATGGAAAAGCTTCGAATATTTATGCAAAAATCCATATTTCCGGAAAAATCAAAGTAGCCCACGGCGCCCGCATAAGGGCCTCTTGCTTCTTTTTCCAGTTCATTGATTATTTCCATGGCCCGGACCTTTGGTGCTCCGGACACCGTGCCTGCCGGGAACACGGCTTTCAAAACGTCGACTGCTTCGGTATCTTTTGCCAGCTGTCCCACAACGTTGGATACTATGTGCATGACATGAGAGTAGCGCTCTACGACCATCAACTCGTCAACTTTGACTGTTCCAAGTTCAGCCACTCTTCCAACGTCATTTCTGCCAAGATCCACCAGCATTATGTGTTCTGCTCTTTCTTTTTCGTCATCCAAAAGCTCCTGTTCGAGTTGCTTGTCTTCTTCTTCGGTTTTGCCTCTTGGTCTTGTACCGGCGATGGGTCTTAGCTGAATACGGCCTTGATCAAGTCGAACCAGTATCTCCGGTGAAGAACCAAGTAGATGGTTTTCCCCCATCTTCAGGTAAAACAGGTACGGTGAAGGATTTATTTGCCTGAGAGTTCTGTAAATGCTGATAGGATCAGTTTTCAGGTCCACGCTAAATCGCTGGGAGAGGACTATCTGTATGCAGTCACCGGAAATTATGTGATCGATGGCTTTTTTGACTGCTAATTCAAAATCTTCCCTGGAAGTGTTCGATTTTATATCTATGGATTGAAAATTCTTTTCAGGGAGCGTTGAAAAGAAATTACGATTTTTTATTTTGTCGATTACTTCTTCTATCTTGTCCCTGGCCCGGAAGTACTGATCATCAGGGGAATTTTCGGATGTTACGGAAACAACGGCTATTACTTTGAGCTGCTGTTTCAGATTGTCATGAACAATGATAACCTCGGGTAAAAAGAAAAATGAATCGGGGAAATTCGCTGTTACTGCAGACTTGTTTCTGTCAGAAGGAATCCTTTTTATGTCCTCGATGAATTCCACGATATCGTAGCCCAAAAAACCTACAAGGCCCGTGGCAAGTCTGGGCATATCCGGTGTTGGACATACCTTGAACTGGTTCAAGAATTTTTTCAGTTCATCAAAGGGCGCGTCTGAATTAAAGTTCTCTTTTTCGCTTTCGCTGCTGATTTTTACTTCTGTGCCCCTGGTTTCGAAAATCTTTTGGGCTCCAAATCCAATAAAGCTGTAACGGCCCCACTTTTCGCCACCTTCAAGGCTTTCGAAAAGAAAACAATTGGGCTGGTTTTCAAAACTCAGGAACAACCCCAACGGGGTGTATATATCGTGGGCAATGTCCTGATACACAGGAACTATGTTTGCTGAATTAGCAATTCTTTTGAATTCTTCAAGGCTTAGTGTGCTCATTTCTTCTCTTCAATGACTTTGATCAAAATAAAAAAGCCGCGGGATTCCGAAAATTACCCGCGGCTTCAAATAAAAAAAGCCGCGGGCTTTGGTTATGCCCACGGCTTTTTGATTAAGTTTAACTATTATCAGGCAGTGGACATAACCCTCCCGTAGCTATACCACCACCAATAATAGCGAACATCACTTTTTCCGATTGTTAATTCCATGATTATTGTCCGATCCTTGTACTTGAATTAGTATCTTCCTCAATAACGGAACAATATAGGCGTTGTCAAGCAAAAATTTTCCTCCGTCTACTTTTTCTTGTCTAAGCAGGCTATTTTGCCGTATGATTGATTACTTCTTGGATTTCTTGGGTTTTTGTATTGTTAGGTTAAAAATGAAGGCAAAAGCTATGATAATTAGCAGATTTCTCCCAAATCCTGAAACCATCTCCAGTGGAAAAGCCGTCGCAAATCCTTGATATAGTGCTTCCATGATTTTGTCTCCTTTTCAAGTAATTTTCTTCAAGGGTGGTGAGCAACTATCGTGCCTAAATTGTCGGTAGATTCAATTGGAAGTGAAGTTCTTGTTTAATCCAGATGTAACATGAATCTATCAGGATCGGATGGAGCATGGGTTGTGGAAAATTAACCTGTTCCGATGTCATATTTATGACTTACCTTTAGTGGCCCGTTTTCCTTGGGCCCTTTCTATTAACCGTAGATAAAAAGCTGTAAAGGTATCGGGCAGAGCGAACTGGCGCTGGAGTCAGTTATTGATCTTTATGGCAGTATTTTGACACCAACAATTATCCCAATAATTGGGACAATAAAGGGTGAAATTCGAGAGAAAATGATGCCTACAATCAATAACGCTGGATTTTTGCCTGTGCAGGAATGACAGAAGGATTATTCAACGTCATTCCCGCGAAAGTCATGACCGAGCTCGGCTTGGCGGAAATCCAAGCCCTTGAACTGAAGTACAAGCTCAGCGTAAGGTCTTCACCTCGATTATCACAAAATGAGTTCCGCACGAAAAATTGGTCCTAGGGGCTGGAATTCTATAAGGGCTCTTTTGATGGTATTGTTTCATGCCAGGTTGATTCCTAAATTTATGAGCGCAGCAACTCCTCCCTGTAGATTAAAAATGTTTCTGGTGTTAAGCTGATCTATATCGATTGCCAGGTTCTTGTTTGAGCAGTATGTTCTCTAGTCCTTCGTTATTTTCCAGGTTTCATGCAATAACTCCTTTTTTTCTATTGGTAGCAGTTGCAAAGGTTCTCGTCAGCACTGTTACATCTTTCGACTCGAGAAACAATTTCATGTATCGAGGTATGTGAAAGCTGGTAGATTAAGGTTAGACGGATTTCAAATAGCAAGTACGCAAAACCAAATCATTCAACGCAGAGTCTTACACTTCGCTGTGTAGTCACTTTTCCAGAGACTTCTTATAGGCATCTCGCGCTTCTTCGATAAGTTCGATTTCTCTTCCTTTGTATTTCGGTGAAAAGTGAAAAAGTTTAAAGTTTTGAACTTTGGCCTTTCCTGCAATATATCCGGCCTGGGCAGCTGTTAAGTGATACTTTTCACTGGCAATTTCTCTGTCTTCTTCCAGAAAACAGGCTTCAATATATAAGAGGTTTGATTTTGAAACAAGCTCTATCACTCTCTGCACGCTCTCCGGTTCAAAAAGCATATCTGTCACGTAAGAAATCTTCTGCCCGGCTGTATACATTACTAAAGTGTGTCGAAGTTCGCCAAGAGGCACTTCAGCCAATACCTGTGCTGGAGTTCTTGGTGATCGGACCTGTATGATCCAGTCGTCAGGTCTATCTTCGTATATGGCCTGCTTGAGTTCTGCCAGCCAGGGGCCCGGTGGCCAGTTCCTTTTTTCCAGTTCGTTTTTCTTCACGTTTATATGGTATTTTTCTTCGAAGCTAAAAGCCAGTACAGGGATAAGGTGATTTACAAAGGTACAGCATACGGTAAGGGAGGGTTCGTCAAGCAATATATTATCGGATTTTGACACGGCATCCAGGTGTTGGCGTTTAAACCTTTCTCGGCAGGAAAATTTTGCAACTTCGATTTCCTTTTCTTCCACCTGGTAAACTTTGATGCTTAGGCTTTCCACGTAGTTTTCAACCAGGTTCCATGTGTAGCCTCTTAGCTTGCCTTCAACGTTATCAATTATGCCGTTCGGGCCGAACAAAACGATTTGTTTCTGTCTTCCGAGGCTTATTCGGAGTAAATGGTCGAAGCCAATAAAATGATCCACGTGCGTGTGTGACACAAAAACGTGGGAAATTTTCAGTAATTCCCTGTTGGTGAGAGGTCTTAAGTCTCCCAGATCAAAGAGAAAGGCACGCCTTTCTCGGAGAAATTCAAGGTAAACAGCCGGGTCACCAAAGGGACCGTTCACAAGGCGAGGTTTAAAATTTGGTCGCATTGGTTATCATTCGAATAACACCGAGCAAATAATGAAGATCTGGAAAAAGTTCAACTACAGGCTGTATCCGAGTTCAAAGGCCCTGAGGTTAACATCGAGAAAAGCCTTTTTCGTTTTTGTTCTGATCATGTCTCTCATTATTTCTGCATCAATTGGTAGTCCGCCGTGCTTGAAAAGAACTCCCAGAATAACCATGTTTTGGGAAAGCTCTGATCCGGCTTTCCTGGCGAGCTCCAGGGCGTTGAACCCTATAAACCTTCGGACCTGATTCCTTATTGAGTCCAGCAACTTGTCTACCTCGGGATAGCTCTCCTTGCCCGATGATACAGTAAAGGGAATAAGGGGTACAATATTGCTAATCACCAGCGTTTCAGAATTGCATTTCCTTAAAGCCCTCATCGCCTCCGATGGTTCAAAGGCCAGCAGGATATCCGCTTCACCATCAGATATAATAGGACTTTTTCGGTCTCCCATCACCACGGCAGACTCCACCACTCCGCCTCTCTGAGCCATGCCATGAATTTCGCTGACCATAACCGGCAGACCAGCTTTCAATGCAGCTTCTCCAATCAAATAAGTGGCCAGAAGAGTCCCCTGACCTCCTACTCCTGTACAAAATATTCTCCAACTACTCATATCCGTCTCTCTCAGTCCAAAGATTTTGTAAGTTCAAGTCTCTAATTTTTCTTTTTGGCTTTTATGGCTGTACAAACCTGTGCACAAACGCTGCAGCCACTGCACAATGTTTCGTTTATGAAAATGCGCTCTTCACCCTCACGTGCTTTTTCGTAAAATATTGCGGGACATGCAAGCTCAAGACAATCCTTGCACAGGTCGCACTCATCGGTTATTTCGAACACAATTTTTTGTTTTTTGCCCATGACTCGTCTTTCGTAGAGCGGGCATGGGCTTTTAGCTATTATTACCTTTACTCCTCTGGAATCAGAATCAAGGAGTTTTTGAATTGTTTCTGTTGATTTTTTTATCTGTAAAGGATTTATGACAGCCACAGATTTTACGCCACAGCCTTTTACCACATCCTCGATTTTGACTTTTGGTTCAATTTTTCCCTGGGGGCCGAATTCCACGCCAGGATGCGGCTGGTGCCCAGTCATAGCCGTGGTACCGTTGTCCAGGATCACCAGCACAAAATTGTGATCGTTGGTCACCGCATTTATCAACCCCGTTATACCGGAATGGAAAAAGGTGGAATCGCCGATAAAGGCTACGATGGGTTTTTTCTGAGCCTTTGAAAAGCCTCCTGCGCTGGATACGCTTGATCCCATGCAGATCAGGAAATCCGCCATGCTAAGCGGAGGCAGCACACCAAGGGTGTAGCATCCGATGTCTGTAGGGTAGATGGTTTCCGGATTGACGATCTTTTTGATTATGTAATAGGTTGCCCTATGAGGGCATCCCGGGCAAAGGTTAGGTGGACGAGATGGTACTTCTGATACTGAAAGTGTTTCTGCTGGAGGTGACTCAAGGTTAAAGAAATTAGATATGGCTTTCTTAACTATCCCGGGATCAATTTCAAAATGTCTCGGGATCAGGTTATCACCTTTACCAGCTATTTCTTTTTCTATAGAAGCCTCAAAAGCAGTTACTTTTAGGGTTTCTTCAAGGTACGGTTCCAGTTCTTCCACCACCAGAACGCTCTCCACTTTGTTGAGGAAATCCGTCGCTATTTGAGTTGGGAAAGGATGAGACATTCCGATGTAAAAGATGGTGACCTTATCTTTAATGCCCAGATCTTCCACGGCGTCCAGAACGTAATTGTAACTTACACCACTTGTTACGATACCCCACTTTCCTGTTCCTTCGGTAAAATTAAATGGTGACTTTTCTGATTCTTCCTGGAGTTTTTTCTTCTTTTCCAATAATCGTAGATGAAGCTGCCTTCCCACCATGGGGACTACGACCAGATTAAATGGGTCTTTTTCGAAGTTGCCTTCCGGTGCCTTTATTTCGGGTAAGTCTCCCAGAGTTACTGCACAGCGAGAATGGTTAACTCTTGTGGTGGTTCTGAGCAATACAGGGATCTGGTTTATTTCTGAAAGTTCTATGCCTGCGATGGTCATTTCTTTTGCCATTTGTGGATCAGCCGGCTCCAGCATGGGCAGGCCTGATAATCGGGCGTAATAGCGGTTGTCCTGTTCGTTTTGGCTCGAATGTAAAGATGGGTCGTCAGCTGTCACAATTACCATACCGCCCTTCACTCCGACATACGCTAAAGTCATAAGAGCATCTGCGGCCACGTTCAGTCCCACATGCTTCATACAACATAGTGTTCTCACTCCAGAAATAGCAGCTCCCGCCGCAGTTTCCAGCGCTACCTTTTCATTTACCGAATATTCGAAATAAAGTGGTTCTTGCAGGCTTATGTGATAGAAGCCGTCCGCAATCTCAGTGGAGGGTGTACCTGGATAAGCCGTAGCAAAACGCACTCCTGCTTCCAGACCTCCACGAATGATTGCTTCATTTCCCAGTAACAACAATTTTTTCCCAGTTTCTCTCTCCAACAAGTGGTTCATTTTTACTCCCTTTCACTTCTTTGGGCGCATATCAACGAAAAGCTGCACTTTGCCGTTAACTCTTTTGATAGACCCGGGTTCTACCAGTTTAACCCTTGGTGTCATGCCGATAAAGTTGGCAATTCTTCTTTCCATCGTGTCTACCAGGGCGCGCTGTTCTCGCATTTTGTCGAAAAATAAATCCTCGGAGACTTCCACCCATATTTCCAGTTCGTCGTGGTGATTGTGGCGGGTGGCCACCAGCTGGTAAACAGGGCGAATGCCTTCAATTTCCGCGATAATATCGCCGATACGTTCGGGGATAATGTTTGTACCTTTGATTATCACGATATCGTCACATCTCCCCTGAATACGACTTATTCGCCTGAAAGTTCTCCCGCACGGGCAGGGTTCTTCTATTATGTAGCACAGATCTCCTGTCCGGAAACGAATAACCGGGAAGGCTTCCTTGGTCAAGGTTGTTAAAACAAGTTCTCCAGTTTCTCCGGGAGGAAGAACTTCTCCTGTGTCAGGATTTATAATCTCTGCCAAAAAGTGATCTTCGTTAATGTGCATTCCACTTTGTTCCAGGCATTCTCCGGCGATCCCCGGTCCCATTACTTCACTGAGGCCATAATTATCTGTTGCTCTCACGTACAACCGGTCTTCGATTTCTTTTCTTGTTTCTTCAGACCATGGTTCACCTGCGCAGATAGCGTATTTAAGATTAAGGCGTTTGATGTCTACGGACATTTCTTCAAGACGATCCGCGATAACAAGGGCGTACGATGGTGTGGAAACAAGCACGGTGGTTCGGTAATCCTGCATGATTCTGATCTGTCTGTCTGTTCTTCCCACTGAAGTGGGAAGAACAGATGCCCCAATTCGCTCGGCGCCGTAATGTATGCCCAGCCCGCCGGTAAGAAGTCCATAGTGGAAAGTAACCTGTATTACATCGTCAGTCGTGACTCCAGCTGCACTTAATACTCTGGCTACAAGCTCGCTCCATATTTTCAGGTCCAGCCTCGTGTATCCAACCACGCTTGGTTTTTCTGTCGTGCCAGATGAAGAATGTACTCGAACCACTTCTCTCAGTGGCACTGCGAACATTTCATAAGGATAACTGTCACTCAGGTCTTTCCTTGTTGTGAAGGGCAGTTTCTGAATATCTGAGAGGTTTTCAAGATCTTCTTCCGGAAAGAAGCCAAGAGCATCGAAACGCTTCTTGTAAAAAGCGACGTTTTTATACACTCTGTTTAAGGTGGCTTGCAGTCGTTCCAGCTGAAGCTGGTCTAAAATGTCTCTGGATATACATTCGTGTTTTTTATCCCAGATAGGCATAGGCTGTACCTTTCGATTTTTAAGAAGATCCTATTCCTCCCAGACTTCCCTGTAACCCTTCCCCAGGTATGCTCGCTGTATTTCCTTATGGTTGAGCAAATAATCCGTATCGCCTTCAAGTATTATTTTACCCGTTTCCAGTACGTATCCTCTGTCGGCTATTTGTAGTGCAGCGCGAGCATTCTGTTCAACAAGCAATATGGTCCGGCCTTCTCTTCTCAGCCCTACAATGACCTTAAAAATTTCTTTTGTCAATATTGGCGAAAGGCCCATGGAGGGTTCATCAAAAATTAAAAGTTTAGGATGTGCCATGAGTGCTCTGCATATTGCCAGAATCTGTTGTTCTCCACCACTTAATGTACCCGCCAGTTGATTCATCCTTTCTTCAAGGATGGGAAACTTCGCAGATAGTTTTGCGATATCTTTTTTGATCTGCTCTTTGTCCTTTCTCCTGCTAAATGCACCCATTTCCAGGTTTGCCAGGACGCTCAAAGTACTAAAAACCATTCTCCCTTCGGGAACCAGGGATATTCCCTTCTTTACGATCGATTCCGCAGGAAGATCCGTGATTTCTTCACCGAGAAACAGTATTGATCCTTTACGGGGTTTTACCAGTCCACAGATGGTTTTGAGCAGTGTGGTCTTCCCAGCGCCGTTTGCACCGATAAGGGTAACAATCTCCCCTTCTTTCACATGCAAGGAAATTCCTTTAAGAGCGTGAATGCTATCGTAATATGTATGTACGCTTCTGAGAAATAGCATGGCTCAATTACAACTTAAAGATCCGAGTAATCTATGTCTTCTCCCAGGTATGCGTTTATGACGTCCGGGTTAGACTTGATTGATTTTGGATTACCTTCTGCGAGTCGTTCGCCGAAGTTGATTACAAGAATTTCGTCCGAGATATCCATTACCAGGTTCATGTCATGTTCTACCAGTAGAACGGTGATTCCGGAGTCACGTATCTGGTGGATGAGCTCTGCAAGTCTCTCTGTTTCTTTAGTGTTTAAACCACCTGCAGGTTCGTCCAGCAGCACAATTTTAGGTTCGGTGGCAAGGGCGCGAGCAATTTCAAGCAGTCGTTGATCTCCGAGAGGGAGTTCTCCCGCCCTTTTTTCAGTTTGGTTTTCAAGACCAACAAATTCAAGGAAATTCCAAGCTTTCTCAACGATCTCTCTCTCTTCATTTCTCATGGACCTGGTTCGAAAACCAGCTTGCAGCATTTCGCACCTGCTACGGCAATGACGTCCCACCAGTACGTTTTCCAGTACTGTCATTTCGGGGAAAATCGCAACGTTTTGAAACGTTCTTGATATCCCCGCTTGGGCCCTCTTGTGCGGGGGAAATCCAGTGATTGATTGACCGTTTAGCTTAATATCTCCTTTGTCCGCTTTTAAAACCCCGGAAATGCAGTTGAAAAGAGTTGTTTTCCCTGCTCCATTAGGCCCTATAATTGCTTTGATCTGACCAGGCCGCACTTTGAAGGTAATGTCGTTAAGTGCTTGTATCCCGCCAAAATGTTTTGTTATTCCGGTTGTTTCAAGTAACGGTTCCATTTATCGTGTGATTGTTCGCTTTGATTTCAGAATCTCCGGCAAACTTACAATACCGCCCGGTAAAAACATGGTAATTAGAAGTAATATAAATCCGTAGACGAGTACGTCAAAATGTTTAAAGGCTGTCAACCATTCGTTTCCCAGATATGTGAGAAGAACTGTTCCTATAATTGCTCCCCATACGCTGTTCATTCCTCCAACAATAACCATCATTACAAATTTGATGGACCAGAACAGATCAAATGAGCTGGGATTCAAAAAGCATATGTAGTGTGTGTAAAGGCTTCCGGCAATGGAGGCATAAATGGAGCTGAGAACAAAAATTTTGAGCTTGTATTTCGACGTGGGCACACCCATGGCTTCAGCAGCAAGCTCGTTTCCGTGTATAGCCTTCCATGCTCTACCTACCCTTGAATGGATCAGATTAAGAGCAAAAAATAATCCTATCAACACCACTGACCAAACAAGAATATAATAGGTTAGTTCGCTGGTAAATTCAAAAGATCCAATATGGAGGTATGGAATATCTGCAAATCCCGATGGCCCACCAGTGAGGTCCACTTCTTCGTTAAACACGATGAAAACAATTTCTCCGAATCCGAGGGTTGCCATGGCAAGGTAATGGCCTTTGAGTTTCAGCGAAGGAATTCCCACTACTACGGCAATTGCCGAAGATAGAGCAACTCCCGCCAGGATTCCGAGCCAGGGGGATAGGCCAAACTTCGTTGTGAGAATTCCAGAACTGTAAGCACCGATCCCAAGGAAAGCTGCATGACCGAGAGATATCTGACCGGCATATCCCATCAGCAAAGACAGACCTATGGTTACCAGGCAGAAGATCCCGGCGAAAATCATTACTTCCAGGTAATTCGAAATTGCCGGTATGTAATTTACCAGTACCGGAAAAATTACCAGGAATAGGATCAAACACAGAATTTTCTTCTTTTCGTATCCCATCAGAACTTCTTTAAACTTGCTCTTTTCCCGGCAAAAAATCCACTTGGTTTAATGAATAGCACCAACAAAAGTACTATGAGTGCCACAGCGTCTTTGTAACCTGATGATACGTACCCGGCACAGAGGGATTCGATTAATCCCAGTATTAACCCGGCTATAACTGCCCCGGAAAAACTTCCCAGTCCCCCGAGTATAGAAGCTCCGAATCCTTTCAGGCCAAGAAGCGCTCCTCGGTCGTATTCCATTAAGGATATGGGAGTAATAACAATCCCGGCTACCGCACCAATTGCTGCACTTAACACAAAAGAAATCAGTACCATTCTCTGCACCGGTATTCCCATGAGTCTCGATGCTTCTGGGCTATCAGCACATGCCAGCATGGCTTTTCCAACCATGGTGTAGCGAAAAAAAAGAGATAACAAAATAACAACTACAGTGGTTATGCCCAGCACCCAGAGTGCTTGAGGCTGAATGATGGCATGAAAAAGTGTAAAAGGGGGAGCTTTTGAAAAAGCAGGCAGAGTATATGGATCTCTACCCCATATCAGCATGGCCAGCCCCTTGAAAATGATGGACACTGCGATAGTTATTATGATCAGGGTTAATACGGTAGCGTTTTTTATGGGCTGAATGGTGAGCTTGTCCATCAATGCGCCAAGAATTGTTACGATACCTACGCTGAGAAAGAATCCGACTGGGAGAGAGAGATGAAGAGTATTCGTCATGAATACCATCACAAGTCCGCCCAGCACGACAAATTCACCCTGGGCAAAGTTTATGACCTCAGTGACGTTGTAAATAATATTGTAGCCTAGCCCGACGAGAGCATAAATTGCACCAATGGTGATTCCTGTGAGAATATATTGTACCAGTTGTGCAGTATTTTCCATATCGGGTTCAATTATTAAGAAGCGAGCTCATTTGAACTCGCTTCTTCTCAATTGTTTTTCACAATTATTTTAGCAACGCCCAGTCACCATTCTTGACTACTACCATAACCAGGTCTTTTTCCGAAAGACCGTTATGATCCTGGGGCGAAAAGTTAAATATTCCGTGCTGTCCAACAAATCCCTTAGTGTTTTCGATGCAGTCTCTTATCTTTGCTGGATCTGGTCCTGTTTTTTTCATGGCCTGAACCACGATGTTAAAGGCATCCCAGGCATGTCCGCCAAAGGAAGAAATCGGTTCTCCATACTTCTTTTCGTAAGCCTCTTTATATGCCATGATAACTTTTTTCTGCGGATCCGAATTGGGAAGGAGCGGACCAACGTTGACTTTTGCAAGGGCAAGCATAACCCCTTCGGCAGCGGGGCCTGCCAATACCAGGTTTTTCTTGCTTCCGAACCCGTGACTCTGGAAAAGAGGTATTTTCATACCAAGATCGTACCAGTTTTTGACGGCAAGAATTTGAGTTGGTCCAACAGACCAGTTTACAATCGCCTGAGCTCCACTGGCTTTGATTTTTGTGAGCTGTACCGTAAGGTCGGTATCTTTTGGACCATACCGTTCATCAGCCACAATAGTGATTCCAAACTTGGGTGCTAGCCTCAGCAATTCTTCTCTGCCACTAGCACCAAAACCTGTGGAGACAGTCATGATTCCAACTTTTTTTATGCTTTTTGATTGCATATACCGGTAAAGTTTGGAAACTACGTGTCTGTCAGATCCAGTAACCTTGAAGATCCAGTGCCGTTTCTCGACGGGAGTAACAATTTTATAGCTTGCAGCACAGGATAACAGAGGTATTCGGGCTTTTTCTGCTACTCTCACTATGGCCAAAGTTGTTCCGCTGAGGGTGGGTCCAATAATTACCGGGACCTTGTCCTTGTTTATGAGTTTTTTAACCGCGAGGTTACATTTCGTAGCGTCACTTTCGTCATCGTAGATAATCAATTTAACAGGATGTCCATTAATACCGCCCTGTTTGTTTAGCTGTTCTGCAAGCATTTCAGCTGTCTTTTTTTCCGGTTCACCCAAAAAAGCGCCCCTTCCACTAACGGAAAAGACCGCCCCTATTTTGTATGCTTCTTGTGCCACGGCTGGCAGTGGCTGAAACCCTGAAACTACGAACATTAAAACTAAAATTACACCAATACATTTGCTAACTCTCATCTGTCCCTCCTCTCCAATGTCATGAAAGGTTAATATCCTTACCCGTGATTCGAAATGGTGCCCCTTCGCATGAGTATCGCCTCCCTCCATTTAGCTTACCCAGGAACCAGATAGCAAAAAAGCCGTGGTTTATCACCCACGGCTTCGTAGTCAGATCATGCCCGTGGGCTGGCCTTCTGCCCACGGCCTTATTGTCTATTGTCACTGGGCGGCAGTGGGCAGCACATTATAATAGTAATAATAGTAGTAATATCTGTCTGAATTTGCGGCTGCCCCGATCATTTTGTCTCCCATTCTACCTCTATTTAGTGCAACTAACTACAATTTAGAACCCCATCTTGTCAATACAAAAGTTGTACTTCTTAGTGTGGAGCTCTTCATGTGATAGTTTGATTCAGTTAATATTTAACTTTTTCAGGAAAATTTCAAGATCCGGATCCATAATATACCAGTGATCACCAATCTTTTGCCAGTGCTGGACCTGTTTGACTGTTATCAGTTTTAAAGTGTCTTTGGTATAAATACCAACATTGATCATGACTTTTGCGCTGGTTATTTCCTCATTTGGCAGTATCGCTCGCACTTCAATATCGGCAAAAGATACTGAGTCAAATACCTTTTCTG
>QMLL01000003.1 GCA_003646715.1 Deltaproteobacteria bacterium | reverse complement strand
TCCCCCTGCATTGATGCAGGCGTGAAGCTCCCGATTCATGACAGCAACTGGCAAGACCTGGCAGGTAATATGATCCACTATGGTCGAGCCCCGGATATCGGCGCATATGAAGCGGTCACGGACGTGGCCACGGCTTGGGGGATGCTACCGTGGTACGGGCGGAAGTATTGTGTGAGGTGGTAGACGACGGTTTACTGTCACTAAACTTTGTAAAGAACTTACAGAAGGTGAGCTAAAATAGCACAGGAAATGGCTAACATTTTTGGGGAACAAAGTTCCCCAAAATTAGCAAAATCCAAATTTTTCAATCAGACATAACCCTCTAAAAATATTTGATGGAGATGACCGGGATCGAACCGGCGACCTCAGCCTTGCGAAGGCTGCGCTCTCCCAACTGAGCTACATCCCCATCATTTACTTAAAATAGTATAGAATAGTCCGCAACATGTCAATAGGAAGGTCTCGGCTGCCAGCAACATCTCAGTGCTCTCATGCAAGAGCGAGATGGAGCCGCATACCAGCTAGCGGTCTCTGACCCGAGATCCTTCCACGTGTCAAGCTGGCATGGAACGGGGTCTGCCCCGCTCCTCCGCCGATGATCATGATCCGAAACAGAATGATACCTGGTTATCCGTAGTTATGAGTTCCCTTTATGCACTTGACGCCACACTTTTCTTCAATCATTTTAACCAGCTCATCCATGTCGTGATAAGGACAACCCGGTTTTGCACCCACCATGCAACTGCTCAGATGAACAGCATCAAAATCCGTATTTTTCTTGATCATTGCAAGGTTGCTTACAAATGCCCTTCCCGGGCAGTTGCAGGTCAGAAAACCCACCACCTTTACTTCGCCGTCATAATTGGCGAACTCTCCGTCCTTTTGAGCCGCAGCCGTAAGGCATTTCCACTCACCAGGGCATCCATAGCCATCATCCATATAACTCCCGCAAGCTCCTATTACTACTCTCATACCACGCCTCCTTCTTTAATCTAAATATGTTTGTAGAAAACCCACAATAATTTAAAGGGTGATTTAGAAGAAATGCAAGCATAAATTTTTTGCCTGAATATTTTTGTAACGAAATTTTCCTGGAAAATTAAGCAAAAAAATTCTACTCTATCAAAAGATTTTAGAGCGCAAAGGAGTTCGGCTTGAAACTGCTAATGTTCTATGCCCCTGAGTTCTGGTTTAAAACCTATCAGAAGGTACTCCAAGAAGTTGATGACGTGGAAGTTGAAAAAAAGGTGATCAATACAGTGGTCATCTTTTTTCATGCCGAACCCTCTGACATGGAAAGAATGAGTAAGGTAATAACTAAGTTCGTAAAAAATGCCAAGTGGCTGGCGGGAAAGTTCAAAACCAAATCTGTGGTTCTTCATTCTTTTAATCATCTGTCACCAAGCAAAGCGCCCCCGGAAATCGCCATCAAGGTCGTAGAGGAGGTTCGGCAAAGACTTGAGAGGACCAACTATGAGGTTATAATTACTCCGTTTGGTTACCTGAACGAATGGCGTATACATGTTGCGGGTGAATCGCTGGCAAAGGTTTTCAAGGAGATTTGATCTTGTTACCGGATTTTTCACAGATCAAGATAATAGATGCCCATATTCACTGTGGAAGGAATTTTGAAAAACTCACTTTTGAAAACATTTATCCGTTGATGACCTATGCTCGTATCGATGCCGCGTGCATGTTTGCACCGGTGGAAGAAATATACGACCGCTATAGTCCATATTTCAAGGACACCCAGGAATGGAAACGAAAACGCCAATCTGCTAATGACTACCTGCTTTCACTTTACAAAGAGGGAAAACCTGTGTTTCCCTATTACTTCGTGTGGAATGATTTTAAGGTATTGGAACTGGAAAAAGGTTACTTCGGGATAAAATGGCATAGGCACCCAGACGAGCCCGAATACAATTACGATGATCCTAAATGCACAAAATTTATAGAAAAAGCAACTGAGAAAAATCTGCCCATTGTGCTGGAAGAGAGCCTTGAAAATACCATTCGTTTCGTGAAAGAGCTCGCACCGGAGGCAACAATTATCATTCCTCACCTTGGAGCTTTAAATGGATCCTTTGAAGCCCTGGAGCGTGAAGGCATATGGGAGTTACCAAACGTATATGCAGATACTGCCCTGGCGCATCCTTCCACTATCAAGTACTATATAAAGACATATTCGATTGAGAAGATTATTTTTGGTAGCGATTATCCGTTCGGTTTCCCGTACTCAGAGATTGGTAAAATCTACGACCTGGGGTTAGCGGAGAAGGAACAAAGATTGATATTAAGAGATAACATTGTAAGTTTATTTAAGAAGATTAAGTCTTAGGAGCGATCATGGGAGAAAATATTTTGAAAAACATTGCTTATTGTACCGACTTTTCCGAAAACGCGAACGTTGCATTTGAGCTGGCCAAGGATCTTGCATGGAGGTACGGGGCGACTCTTCACATTGTACACATAGTTGTGGGGTTGACGCTTGTACCCGATCAGGAAATCTGTGTTCCCATTGAACTTGTACCTGAAGATTCGAGGGTAAAGATCATGGAAAGCGCTACCGAGGCCGCAGGTGAGCGAATAGAGGAACTCTACCTCAGTAGACTCAAAGGAAAGCAGCACTACGAAGTGCATATCATACCCGGATACCCGGCAACGGAAATTGTTAAGCTCGCGAAAGAAAAGGATTTCGACCTGATAGTTATGGGGAGTCACGGGCTCACGGGACTTGCCCATGTAATTTTTGGTAGCACAGCAGACCGGGTGATGAGAAAAGCACCCTGCTCGGTGTTAACTGTGCGGCAGAAAAAGAAAGAATAGATTGATCTCGACTGCTTACTGATGCTAACTGATCGAGATAATAGACTATGGTTATGTGATCAGATTAAAGTATTGTAACATATGGAATTTACGGAGAAACCATCGCTGGGTTTAAAGTATATTATTGCTTTTGGTTCCCTCGAACATAATTAGATAAAAAGTGCGCACTTAGACAAGATATTTGCGATTTCACCATATTTCCTCAAACCAGTCTTTTTGTTTTTTTATCTAACAAAGCCTGTTTTCCTCTTAACCATGGGGCGTTTCAAGAATTCCCAAAAATGAAAATTATGGCGTGAATTTTGCGTAACTTATTTCTGTTGGAATATAAATCTTGGCTAGGTGTTATCACCCATAGAAGAGCTCAACACCAGAAATCTATATCTAAACAGAAAAAACGCTTACAGGTAGCTGGAATTACCATGAGTGAAATCATAAACACGCTAAAGAGTAAATGGATTCCCCGCGGTGGCATCAAGGGGGATTCCTTTTCCGGAGAAGCCCACGGAAAAACTTTGAAAAGTCTCATACCCCAATTTGTTGGTTTCGTGAGTATAGTCGGAGCGATCATATTCTTGATTCATCGTCCGCCATTTAAGATAGACCCCAAATACTTGATAGAACTCTTCTATATTCCGCTGGTTTTGTCCTGCTGGTGGTTTGGTAGAAAGAGCTTCCTTCTTCCAATCCCATTACTGTTCGGATTGGTTGCAGCTCAATTTTTCGGACCATATGCTACCATTAGCAATATGCCAAAAGAGCTAAAACTGGCATATCTTGGAATCTGGTATTTCATTGCGACTTTTCTCTCCATTACCGCCATAAATTGTCGCCAGAAGGTTGAAACGGAAGACAAAACCGTAGAGGAACTTCAAGAAACCATCAACGAGTATGAGAACCAGGTTCGCGACCTTAATCTAGAGATCGGAGATTACCTGAGCCAACTGCGCGAATACAGAACCTCTCTTGCCGAGAAAGAAAACACCATTTTAGATCTACAGAATAAAATCGAAGAAGTTTATTCCACCACTCTTGCACCCGAAGTTGCCCGCCTGATGTTTGAAGGAAAATTGAGAAACGAGAAGCGCAGATGTTCCGTTCTTTTCGCTGATATTGCAGATTTTACTTTGTTTTCAGAAGACAGGCATCCAGAAGAGATAGTGGGGGAAATAAACGAGTTCCTAAAAGTAATAGAGCCCGTTATAGATAATTACAACGGCACTATTGATAAGTATCTGGGCGACGGGATACTCTGCGAATTTGGTATCCCATCGGACTATGTGATGCATCCACTTCAAGCAATACTTGCTGCTATCGAGCTCCAGGAAGCAATAAGAAAACTTAAAGTCGATTGGGAAATGAGAATCGGGATCAGCACAGGCTATGCAATAACGGGAGTAATCGGACATCTTAGAAAAACATACACTGCAATCGGCTCAGTGGTGAACCTTGCAGCTCGCTTACAGGAGATATGCAAACCCGGTAGCATATACATCGACGAAGAAACATACTATGAAGTCAATCGTTTTTTCAGGGTAAAAAGAGTTCGCCTCAACGACGAAGACGAAGAAGACACAGATTATGAACAGCTTCGGGAAAAGCTTGCCAAGTTAATAAAAAGAATTAAGAGTAATCCCAGAGACGTAGATGCATTTTTTGAAGCCGGCAAGATCTATTTTGAATTAAAAGAACCCAGCAAAGCTAGTTGTTTTTTTAAACAAGCCCTCGCGCTTGATCCGGATAATCCTGATATAAAGCTGGCATATGCCGACGCAAACATGTTTAAAGACAGATATGAAAAAGTTGCATTAAAGGGTAAAAAAACCCCGCTAGCGGTTTTCGAAGTGATCGGTTTGAAAGATCCTCTCCACGACAGGACTGTTATTCCGGAAAAATTTTATCAGAAATACAACTTTGCCGAGGGATTTATTCAGATACCGAAAAACGTGGTTTTACCCGTGGAAGCCATAGATGGGTCAATTGGGCACGCGATTGTGGTAGCGGTCTTATGTTATGCACTGGCTGACTGTTTCAAATTAAATGAAACCCGAAGACGAAACCTTCTTCTCGCAGGTTATCTGCTAGACCTTGGAAAAAAGAAGATCTCGCCTCACCTGCTCAACAGGAAGGGCACTTTGACAGAGCTGGAACTTGCCGAGATCAGATTGCATCCAGAAGAAAGTGTCGATATGGCGAAAAAACTCGGGATAAATGATCCCGAAATACTTCGCACAATCCTGGAACATCATGAATATCTTGACGGCAGCGGTTACCCGTTTCAAAAACGCGGAGAGCAGATCAGTCTTGGAGGCCGAATAGCCGCCGTTGCAGATATGTATGCGGCTCTAACTGCGTGGCGTCCTTACCGCGAAAGATGGGAGAAAAACGCTGCACTCGAGGAAATAGAAAAAAGTGCTCGCCTTGGAAGACTGGACAGACGCGTGGTGGATCATCTGAAAAAACTCTTAAGTGAATGATCAACCCTGGATCCGTTATTTTCCCCTACCCGTAATTGTGGTAATATCCCTGAAGTTGTATTCGATTAAAAAACACCTGATCGGGAAAGAATGTGGAAAACGGCATAATCAAGGGTTGCTTTCAGGACTGGAAGGTCGCTCACGTAGAAGAAAAGTCCGTCAAAGAGCTATGCGACTATTTCAAAATACCTTACTGGGTCTCGAGATTTCTAATTAACAGAGGTATTTCATCACCGCCGGCCACTGAAAAGTTCCTGTATCCATCCCTGGACAAGTTACCAACCCCGGAAATTTTTCCCGGAATAGGCATTGCTGCTGAAAGGATTAGAGAAGCAATCACCTTCAATCAACCTATAGCAGTGTACGGGGATTACGACGTGGACGGTATCACCGGTACCACGATTCTCACGGACTTTCTTCGCTTTGCCGGAGCCAGGGTGCAGCCCGTACTTCCTAACAGGTTTGAACACGGCTACGGGTTAAACGCACGAATAATAGATGAACTGGCTTCGCTGGGAGTAAAACTCTTAATTACTGTGGATTGCGGGATAACAAATGTCCGCGAAGTAGATTACGCTTCCAAGCTCGGAATAGATACCATCGTTACAGATCATCATCGGCCCGGTCCGGATCTTCCGAAAGCTCTGGCTGTTATAAATCCGCATTTAATATTCGAAAACCAGCATAACTTAGAAGCAGATAATCCGGGATATCTGGCTGGAGTAAGTGTCGCTTTTTACCTGATGATATATCTCAGGAAACATTTCAGGGAGACCAATTTCTGGAAGCACAAGGTGGAGCCAAACCTGAAAAAGTACCTCGATCTTGTAGCGCTGGGTACAATAGCCGATCAGGTGCCCATTACAGGTATCAACAGGATACTTACAAAGTTTGGTTTGCCGGTGCTTGAAAGATCTGAAAAACCGGGCGTAAAAGCATTGCTCCAGCTTTGCAAGCTGACTAATAAGAAAATATCCGTGTGGGATGTTGGTTTTTTGCTGGCGCCCCGGATAAACGCCGCTGGAAGAATGGGGGTTGAGCATCTTGCGCTGGAGTTGTTAATGCACGACGACACCAGCAAAGCACAACGCATTGCCCTAGAACTCGACAGGCTTAACCAGAAGAGGCAACACTGCGAAGAAAAAATTCTCAAAGAAGCTCTGGACATGATTGAAAATCCCGTTCATTGCCTAAAAGAAGCTAGTGCGCTTGTGCTGGCAAATGACGACTGGCATCGCGGAATAATCGGCATAGTGGCTTCTCGCATCGTGGATAGATTCGGAAAACCCGCAATTCTTCTTGCCAAAAACGAAGGCTACTGGGAGGGATCCGCAAGAAGTGTATCTAGTTTCGACATATTTAAAGCCTTAACCCAATGCAAAGATACTTTGGAAAAATTTGGCGGCCATAGAATGGCTGCGGGTCTCAGAGTGTCTCCGGATAACCTCAATGCTTTTGTGGAAAGTTTCAACAGGATAGCAAGTGAAACCATACCATCAACTGGCATTCGAAAACAAATTACCATAGATTCAAAGCTCGCTCTCCGAGACATAACTCCTCAGACCATGGAATTCATTGATAAACTTTCTCCATACGGGCTTGGAAATCCGAGGCCGGTGTTCCTTTTGGAATCCTTTAGAGTCAGGGATTTGAGGGTCTTAAAGGATAAACATTTAATGCTTTATATAGAACAAAACGGAAAAAGCATGAGAGCATTAGGATTTAACCTTGTAGAAGATCCTGCGAAACTCCCTAACTCTTTCCGTTATCTTGCTTTTTACCCAGTCTATAATCACTGGGAAGGCAATACTTATCTGGAGCTGAGAATATTAGACTTCTGCTAAATTTCCCGAGCTCGCCTATGCGTTAGAGTAAAAAACTAATGGGCTTATTGAAATCTTTCAGTTCAAAGTATGCCTTTCCTGCTTTATCTTTCGAAGAAAACGGCCAATAGGGTTTACCCTCCAGGATGTCAGGATCCATGCTTCCGTAGAAGTTTACCACCTTGCTAATCTCGGATTGTACATCTTCAAGCGTTTCGTACTTCGGCCCACCCATTTTGGCCATAATTTCCGCTACGATTTCCCAATCTGGACGTGCCTTCCCCGGGGATGCGCATGCAATGTTGAGCTTGGAAAGCCGCCTTTCCATGCTCGTGATGGTGCCATTTTCTTCAAGCAGGGCAGAGCATGGCAGAATAGCAGAAGCGGCCTTGCTGGCGTGTGTGGGGAACGGAGACTGAACAATCAGGAAATCAACCTTCTTGAGAGCAGTAGAAAGCTCTTTAATGGTTTGGGTAAAATATGGAGATCCGAATACATATAGTGCCTTAATTTTACCCTTTTTAGCGTTCTCTAAAATCTTGTCCAGTCGCAATCCGGTCTTTTTGGGCACACTTGAACCGTAAACGTCCTTCAAGGTATCAACCTGGCTTAGTGTAACGTATCCAGGATAATATTTTGGGCTGAGTCCCATGTCTAGGGCACCCTGGCTGTTAGCGTACGCAGGTAGAGGAAAGATTCCGCCGGCTTTCTGTCCGATATTTCCGGTCACAAGCGCCAGATTGAAAACGGCTTTCCACAGGGAAATGTTTTCAAATTTCTCCATGTAGTCTAACGGTAACACAAAGGAAACATCCGGTACCTTGGCCAGTAACCTGGCAATGTCCACAAGAACATCGGCACTAACGCCTGTCTCTTTTTCAACCGTCTCAATTGTGAACTTGGCTACTTCCTTTTTCAGTTTATCCAGTCCCGTTGTGTTCTTTTCTAAAAAGCTTGTATCATACAGCTCTTCGCTCAATATTATGCTGGTCAAACCATTAACCAGATCAACAGCTTTCCCTTTTTTAATGTTGAGCAGTCGATCAGCATACTGCTTCAAGCTGTCATCTTTGTGATTGGCGAGAATCAGTTCCTTTCCGTGATGATTGCTTAATCTTCTCAGTGCTGTCGCAACAATCGGAGCACATTCCTCAACATCGCCAACGACGAATGCTGCTGCAGCCTCTTCCAAGGAAGACAAGGGCTGAGGCATCCCATATACGCCTAATGATTCGCCCAGCATATCGACAACGTCGGAGTAAGAATTTAGCCCAACTGCATCAATGTTATTTGTTTCAAGCACGTTTCTGGCAAATCTTTGCAGAAGATAATTTGCCTCATTACTGAACGCCGTGGAACCTATCACAGCGAATCCGTCTTTTACCCTCTTTTCCTGAATCTTCTGTAGGTTTTCAACGATCCAATCCAGAGCAGCATCCCATTCTACCTTTGTTAAGCGCTTACCCTTGCGGATCATCGGGTTTTCCAATCGATCCTTCTTCCAGAGATAATCAAAGCTGCGGAATCTACCTTGCTTACATGTGTAATTCCTGTCGAAGGCATCCTTGTCATTGCCCTTGACCCACATGATGCGATTACCCTTGGTCTGGAAAATGAGAGAACAACCACAGGCACAGTGTGTACATACCCCTCTGATTTCGTCCCAGCGTATCCTATCCACCACGCGTCCTTCAATCTTTTCAAGCAAAGCACCGGTGGGACATATATCGAGACAAAGACCACAGGCAATACATTTCTCGTTTACCGTAGGCCAGTCCGTAAAATCAATAGCACCTACGCATTCATAGTAGGTACAGACGGTTACACATCTCTGGCACCTTATGCACTTGTTGGGATCTACGACTATAAATTCAGAGGTATTGAGTTCTTCTAGGGAGTTGTAATCCACTCTCGGTTTGGTTTGTTCTCGACTCTCGACTTCGTATTCTGTGAGTAACTTTCTGAACTGACAGTCGTATGCTGCTCCACAACCGCATAACAAACAACGTTTTGCCTCTTCAAGAGCCTGTTCCTCTGTAAGTCCGAGCTCCACCTCTGCAAACGTTTTGACACGCTCAGCTACCTCGAGCTCAGACATCTTCTGCCTCTCTTGTTTCGGGATCCCTTCAAAGATCGATTTATCTATGGTTTCGAAACTTCCCCTGGAGATATTGAATTCTTCTTTGGGCGGCTTCAGGTCTTCTCCCTTAAAGTATTTATCGATAGCATAAGCGGCCTTGCGACCATCGGCGAGAGCTGTAATTACGGTGAGGGGGCCATGATAAATGTCTCCACCGACGAAAATACCTTCTTTTCCCGTGTACATGGTATCTGGATCTGCTTCAAAGGTCTTCCACCTCGTGATGCCCAATTTTTCCATATACTTGTCTTCTTCAGGGGTAAGCAAATCGGGAAACTGGCCGATGGCAGTTATAAGCTGATCAACGTCTATCATGGTTTCGGAACCCTCAATGGGGATTGGGCGTCTTCTACCGCTCGCATCGGGTTCTCCTAGTTCCATCCTGACGAATTCGAGTTTTTTAAGCTTTCCGTTTTCACCGTGCAATTTGACGGGAGCGGCAAGAAAATGCATTTTAATGCCTTCATGTTCGGCAGCATCAATTTCCTCGGGGTTGGCCGGCATTTCTTTTCGGGAACGCCTGTAAACAATTGTCACTTCCTTTGCTCCCATGCGCAAGCATGTGCGAGCTGCGTCGATGGCAACGTTCCCGCCGCCTATGATTGCCACTCTGTCGGCAACCTTGACATCTTTACCGGCAGCGACGTCTTTCAGGAAAGTAACGCCCGAAATTACTCCGTCCAGATCTTCCCCCTCTACTCCCAGCTTCCTTACTGCCCAGGCACCAATACCTATAAAGATCGCATCGAATCCCTGTTTTTTCAGGTCTTCAATGGTAAAATCCTTCCCCCATTTCTTGCCAGTATGAACTTCCACGCCAAGGCTCAGTATTCCATCAATTTCCCAATCCAGAATTGCTTTGGGTAAACGATACTCGGGTATTCCGTAGCGAAGCATACCACCCAGTTTATCCAGGCTTTCAAAGATTGTTGCACCATGTCCGAGGCTACGCAGATAATAGGCCGCACTCAATCCCGCCGGGCCGCCGCCGATTATGGCAACTTTTTTACCGCTTTCTTCGGGAACCGTCGGAAGTATTCTTGTTCCGCTTTTTCGCTCTACGTCGGAAGCAAATCTTTTTAGAGGGTTAATTGCCAGTGCTTCATCAACCAGGTTTCTTCGGCATGCAAATTCGCATGTGTGAGGGCATACCCTGCCTATGGTTGCCGGCATGGGGTTTCTTTCCTTAATAAGTTTTACGGCTTCCAGATATTGACCTTCTCTGATCAAAGCAATATACCCCTGTATATCTATGTGAGCAGGGCAAGTTTGCTGGCACGGTGGAACACAATCTCCATAGTGGTCATCCAGAAGCATATCCAGAAGGAGCTTCCTGGTGGCTTTTATCTCATCACTGTTTGTAACTACGTTCATGCCCTCCTTTACAAGTGTCCCACAGGAAGCTTTAAATTGTTCTTCCCCCTCAATAGACACGATACACAGGCGGCAATTCTCGAGAGGAGCAAGAAGCGGATCGTAGCAAAGAGCCGGAATGTTTATCCCATTTTGGCGTGCAGCCTCAAGAATGGTCATACTAGCATCAGCAGTAATCTTTTTGCCGTCAATGGTTAATGTAACTTTTTCTGCCATAGCCTCTCCCTTTTCCAATTTCTCCTAATCTGAAATTTTCCTGCGCCGGTTAGACCCTAAAAGCTGTTTTTCCAAAGTTTTTTTATTTTTTTAGCACCCCGTTGAGGTTACTATTGAAAATTGCCTGTTGCAAAGAACGAGCTTCTTCCCGAATTTGTGATTTTTTTCTTAAGAACGGTTAAAAAAATCATCCCTTGTCAGGGATTTCATGATCTGAGCCAGCACTATTTTTTTTCACAACAAAGAATAAAAAATGACCTTGCTCCGACTAACTAGTTGATTTAAAAGCGTAAATGGCGATATCCCCAAAAATAATTCAATCGACTCTAGGATTTTTGATGCAAATTAGCACAAAATTTTTGCCGTGTCACGAATTTAATTGAGAATTTAGTCAAGAATTAGCATTTCTAAACAATCTAGCATAAATTTACACACATAAAACAATAAGGATAGAAAATTGAATTGGAGAAAGTTTTCTCTAAGTCCCCTCTTTTCTCACCAGCCCTATAATCTATCTTCGAAATAAAAATTGTCCCAGAGAAATTAACGGGAACTTACTTGATTTTTTTCTGCTGTGGCAATATCTTTATATAAATGTCTCAGAATATGATAAATTCCAGCGATTTAGTGTTTTCTTTTACATAAACCTGATGTATAAAATTAGTATCGTTCTCTTCGATTGTTAAACTTACCAAAATTATCTGACTGCCTTCGGGCGTAAAAACTATTTTGTCTGTGATTTTGTACTACGCACAACAGGATGTCTTCGGGTTCTTTGAAAGTGGGCTAACAACTTACATGAAAGGAGTAAAAAATGAAATCTGTGGTGGTCCGGCCAGAGCGCTGCGTAGGTTGCATGCAATGCATGATAGCGTGCGCCGTCGCTCATTCCAGATCAAAAACCCTTTTCGGAGCAATCCAGGAACACCCCAAACCCAGTTCTCGCATTCACATAGGAGCAGGCCTCTTTAGAGAGGCTTTCCCTAACAGATGTCGCCACTGTGACCCTGCGCCGTGCTATTTCGCTTGCTTGCCCGGTGCTATTTTCAGAAGTGAAGATGGGGAAACGGTGGTTATTGACCATGGCAGGTGCATTAATTGTGCTTCCTGTGCCATGGTTTGCCCGTTTGGGGTAATACGGTATCATCAGGACGTTTTTGCACCTCCCAACAAAGTGGTAGCCATAAAGTGTGACAATTGCATGGAACGACAAGAGAAAGGGATGGTTCCCGCATGCGTCGAAGCCTGTAAAACCGGAGCTCTGGTATTTGAAGATGTAAACGTAACGCTGGCGGAAAAAACCGCTGAAGTGAGCCGAGCGGCTTCGGCTGGCATTGTTGAAGGAGGTAAAGAACCGTTTAACCCCATGAACGTTTTAAACAAGCACAGAGAAATTCTGGAATCTCTGGCAAAGAACTAGGACAGAATTTGTATTAACTTCAGAGAAGTTGATGGAGGATGATTATGTCCGAGAAAGAAAAATATGAAGAACTGACGATAACCGAAGATGGCAAATTAATGCTTAAAAAAGCTGAAGCTGATGGAATAGAAACTGTTTGGGATAGATATAAAAAGCAGTTACCCCAATGCGGGTATTGTGAGCTGGGTTTAAGCTGTCGTAATTGTGCCATGGGGCCATGCAGGATCGACCCGTTTGGCGAAGGACCTCAAAAAGGTGTTTGCGGAGCTGATGCTGATATCATCGTGGCAAGAAACCTTGGACGTATGATTGCCGCTGGAGCTGCAGCTCATTCAGACCACGGCCGGGATCTGGTAGAAGTGCTTAGGAACGTCGCAGAAGGGAAAGCTCCCGGATATGAAATTAGGGATGAAGACAAACTTAGGCGAGTGGCCGTGGAATATGGTGTTGAAGTGGATGGAAAATCAACCCAGGATATTGCAAAAGAACTCGCCTATGCCATGGAAGAAGACTATGGAACCAGGAAAAAGGCATTAACTTTGTTAAAGAGAGCCCCCGAAAAACGTCGCCAGATCTGGGATAAACTTGGAATTACTCCAAGAGGTATCGACAGGGAAACATCGGAAATGATGCACCGGACACATATGGGTGTCGACAATGACTGGGCAAACCTGTTGCTCCATGGACTCAGGAATGCCCTTTCTGACGGCTGGGGCGGTTCCATGATTGCCACTGAGGTGTCTGATATACTTTTTGGAACACCCAAGCCAACAGAATCAACGGTTAATCTGGGAGTTTTAAAAGAAGACGAGGTGAATATAGTTGTTCACGGACACAACCCTGTGGTTTCAGAGATGATCTATCAAGCTGCGAATGACGAAGAGCTTATAAATCTCGCCAAAGAAAAAGGCGCCAGGGGAATTAACCTTGTTGGTCTTTGTTGTACTGGTAACGAATTACTTATGCGCCGCGGTATACCTATGGCCGGAAATCACCTTATGACAGAACTTGTTATCGTAACGGGCGCAGTGGAAATGATCCTGGTCGATTACCAGTGCATAATGCCTTCTTTAGGACATATTGCTTCCTGTTATCACACCAAGATGGTATCTACCAGCGACAAGGCCAAGTATCCGGAGATGGAACACCACGAGTTTCATCCTCATAATGCAAGAGAACTGGCGAAAAAGCTGGTAAGAGAAGCCATTGAGAATTTTAGTAATAGAACCCCGGGCAAAGTTTATATTCCTGTGGAACCCATCAAATTGACGTCAGGGTTTTCCGTAGAAGCTATCCTTGAAGCCCTTGGTGGCAGTCTTGAGCCTCTGATCAACGTTATTAAAGAAGGCAAAGTACGGGGAATTGCCGGGATAGTTGGATGCAACAATCCGAAGATAAAACATGACCTCGGCCATGTTACCTTAACAAAAAGGTTAATCGAAAACGATATTCTCGTGGTGGACACAGGATGTGCCGCCATTGCAAACGGCAAGGCCGGTTTGAAAGTGCTTGAAGCGGCAAACATGGCGGGAAATGGGCTAAAAGAAGTATGTAACCTTCTTAAAATACCGCCGGTTTTACATGTTGGCAGTTGCGTGGATAATGTCAGGATACTGGTTGCGGTGGCAGCGCTGGCAAATGAGCTTGGAGTAGACATGAGTGACCTACCGGTGGCTGGTGCAGCTCCTGAATGGTATTCCGAGAAAGCGGTATCCATCGGATCTTACATGGTTGGCTCGGGAATTTTTACCGTTCTGGGTCCCATGCCCCCTATTCTCGGGAGCAAAAACGTAGTACAGCTTTTGACATCAGGCCTCTCGGAGATTGTCGGAGCTACCTTCGCGGTAGAACCCGATCCAGAGAAGGCGGCTACCTTGATTATTAAGCATATTGAAAAGAAGAGAAAATCTCTTGGATTACCCTATAATGAATTAGTTTAATGGGGATTACACAGAAGGAGGTTTAAATTGTACATAGTAATCATGGCTGGAGGATCCGGCACGAGGTTTTGGCCTTTCAGCCGGCAAGCAAAACCTAAACAGTTCCTGGCTATCATCGGAAAAAATCCCATGGTAGTCGAAACATGGTACAGGGTAAAACCATTATCCAACAACAGGGAAGGACTTGTTGTTCTCGGGCAGCAACACCTGGAAGAAGCTAGACGCTTGTTCGATGGGGAAAAAATTAAATTGCTGGCGGAACCGGTGGGGAGAAATACTGCTCCCTGCATAGGACTGGGAGCCCTGTACGCTGACTGTATGGGGATTGATGAAGCCGTTGCTTTTCTTCCCGCCGATCATTACATAGCAGATGCTGGAGCGTTTTTAAAAAGTCTTAAACTTGCAAGTAAAATGGTTGTAAATGATAGCATCGCCACTCTCGGGATCGTTCCAACAAGACCCGAAACCGGATATGGTTATATCCACAAAGGGAATCTTTTTTCCTCTGATAACGGCCTTGATGTATACGAAGTATCCTCTTTCGTTGAAAAACCAGATCTGGAAACTGCCATGGGATATCTCTCAAGCGGTGAGTATTATTGGAACGCTGGTATCTTTCTTGCCAACCCGAAAACGATCCTCAAAGAAATAAAACTGCATCTTCCCGATTTGTTTGAAGGCCTTGAAAAAATAAGAACAGCAACAGGTAAAAATGACTTCGAAGCTGTGCTTGAGGAAGTTTATCCTGATCTGCCTAACATTTCCTTCGATTACGGGATAATGGAAAAGACTAAGGAAAGAGTCCTTGTAATTCCCTGCGACTGCGGCTGGAGTGATGTTGGATCATGGTTGTCGCTTTACGAATTGAAGAAGAAGGACTCGGATGACAGTGAAAACGTTGTCGAGGGAGACACGCTCATGATCGACTGCAGCGGCAATTTTGTAGCCAGCAAGGCAGATCGTTTCATAGCCTGCCTGGGCATCGAAAACTCGCTTATTGTTGACACACCAGACGCACTCCTTGTTGCCGACAAGTCTCGTTCCCAGGAAATCAGAAAGATAGTTGAATACCTGAAAAGAGAAGGACGGGATAACCTGTTATAATCTCCATGAATTTGATCATATCTTCTCACCGGGCGGGTATCAAGCCCGCCCGGAAAAAATACATTATTTCGTCTTTTCCAGTTTCTCTTTGACGGTGGGAAACAGCGACATATCAGTATGTGGCAAAAAGAGTGACGCCACGAACTCATCCATAAACTGTTTGTTTACTGAAAGCTCAAAAGAAGTCATCTGCTTGGAGATCATCTCTGCTTTTTCAAAGGCGTGATAAGACAACATACACATGCGAGCACCGGCAAGAGAACTATTACCGATAAATTTAATTCTATCCTTGGGTATATCAGGTAACAGGCCTATAAGGATTGAGTTTTCAATATCCAGGAAATTTCCGAAACCTCCTGCCACAAACAGCTGTTCGATATCGTTAAAACTTAAGCCAACGCTTTCTACCAGAACCTTCATCGCCGCAAGTATAGCTCCCTTTGATTTAATAAGGTTACCTATATCATCCTCCGTCAACACTACTTTCTCTCCGGTTTCCGTTTCGTCTTCAAACGCAAGAACAAACTCCGGAACGTCATCTTCAATCTGTACATGTGGATGGTCAAGCTTAATGAAATGCCCTGCCTGGTCGATTATCCCGTTCAACAATAGCTGAGCAATGGTATCGATTATGCCTGATCCGCATATTCCTCTGGGTTTGGCATTGCCAATGGTGATGTAATTTACCTTGTCACCTTCAATTACAACCTTCTGAATAGCTCCCTTCGTTGCCCTCATTCCACACTTGCTACCTCCGCCTTCAAACGCAGGCCCTGCGGATGCTGAACAACAAACCATCCATTCGTTGTTCCCGATAACGATCTCCCCGTTGGTTCCAATATCGATCAGTGCGCCTATTTTAGAACTGTCGGAAAGATGAGAAGAAAGAACTCCGGCTGTTATGTCCCCACCGACGTAACTGCTAACACCTGGCAAACATCTCAAGATAGCGTACTCACTTGCCTGCAGGCCGATCTCTCTAGCAACCACCGGAGGAAAATGGTCAGCAGTGGGCACATATGGCTCTATGCGGATCGTACAGGGTTCCAAACCTAGGAGTAGATGCGTCATTGTGGTATTTCCAGCCGCAACAACGCAAGATATGTCTTCCACTGAAATCTTGTTTTTGCTCATAAGGGAGGCAATCAGGGCGTTAATCGTGTTGATAACGGCCTGGTTTAACGGATTCAAACCGCCTCTACTGCATGCGTAAATCATCCTGGAAATAACGTCTTCTCCATAACGGGCCTGTTGATTATGACTTGCCTCTACTGAGAGAACTTTTCCAGAGCGCAGATCAACAAGTTCCGCAACTATACTGGTGGTGCCCACATCTACGGCAATCCCCAGGTTTTTATTCGACGTATCCCTGGGATCAATGTTCACAATTCTCACACAGTTCCCGTTTTCCACGTGACTCGTGGCAGTAATTTTCCATTCGTTGGATCTGAGTAACTCGGACAATCCCTTCAGACATTTGAATTCCAGCTCAATTTCGACTCCCCTGAACTTCTTTCTCAAGTCCCTGAGTATCCTGTCAACATCAGATACGTTATCTTCCAGGGTAGGAGGGGGAAGTTTGAGAAAATGTTTTTGCATCAGGGGTTCGTAAAAACCTATTTCTCTTTGGCTTGCAGGGTGATCTTCAAAAGGTTTGGGAGTATCAAACTGAACTATCTCTTCAGACACGAGGATTTGTTCTTCTTCTCTCCTCGATTCAGGCGGAACCACTACTTCTGTGTCCCCAAGAACCTTTGTCTGACACGCCAGAAGGACATTTTTGTCGAGTTCTTTCTTACTCAGGAAAGATAGGGCTTTGTTGGAGGCTTCTACCTCACCTTTGACCAGGATAAGGCGGCATTTTCCACAAACACCTTCTCCGCCACAAAGACTGTTAATATCAATTTCCGCCTTGTTTGCCGCCTCAAGCAGATTTGTACCGGCTTCCACTTCCACAGTTTTCTCGTCAGGTTGAAATGTAACTTTTACCTTGGCCATTTTTTCTCTCCATTTTGTTTTAGAGTTCTATTTAATTCAACGCACCTTCTCAGGTTGAACCTTCGATTCAGTCGTCTCCGCCAAGACAACCCGCATAAATTTAACACATATTTACAGAATAAAGTATCATAATCTTGTGATATACTAAACTGCCCCTCGATACGTTCGCCTTTAACGAACTACTCGGGACACCGCCCCTCGATACGTTCGTCTTCGGCGAACTACTCGGGGCACTGCTCTGAGGTAGAAGTCAGAAATGTGAAGTCGGAGGTCAGAGTCTCCCACCATGTCATTCCCTCAATACGTCTCACCACGTCATTCCCGCGAAAGCGGGAATCCAGCGTCTCATACTGATGTACAAACTCAGTACAAGCTGTCGCGTCGGTCGCTAAAAAGGAGTCTTATATAAACAGTGCGGTTACTTTCGAGAACTTTTCTTGGTCTTTTTCAACGGCATCAACTCGCTGGCGAGCGAAATATTTCTTTGTCCGTATTCCTTTATGATTGGAGCGATTTCTTCCAGGGATTTTCCTTTTCTTGTACTTGCCAGCTTGATTAGCATCGGCAGGTTCACTCCGGAGATAACTTCCACTTTGCCTTTTTGAAGAAAAGAAATACTTATGTTGGAAGGAGTACCGCCAAATAGGTCGGTTAAAATGAGAACTCCGTCCCCGTCATCCACTCTTTTCAGATGACTTGCTACAATTTCCTTTAGTTCTTCGATTGTGTGTTTTGTGTCCATGGAAATTGCGAGACATTGATCAAGCTTTCCGACGATCAATTCTGCTGTACTTACAAGTTCTTGCGCAAGATTGCTGTGACAGATAACAAGTATACCAACCATGACTCTATGTTTGTTTCCTTTACCGGATTAGTCAGCATCAATGTCTCTATGATACGTGACAACCTTGTAGCCTCGTTGTTCTAGGACTCTTCTGATTTCTTCTACAATTACCACCGACCTGTGCCTGCCCCCGGTACATCCCACAGCTATGTTCAAATATCTCTTACCTTCTTCAATGTAGCGAGGTAAATATTTCAAAATCAAGTTCAAAAAATCATCAAGGAACTCTTTTGATAGTGTCCGGTTCAATACCCATTCTTTTATCTTCTCATCCAGTCCCGTAAGTCCGCGAAGTTCTTCCACAAAATACGGATTGGGTAAGAATCGAACATCCATGACTATGTCTGCTTCAAAGGGAACGCCGTACTTGAAACCAAAGGAAATTAGCTCAATAGAGAGAAGCGAACCGGGTTCAACACCGGAATAGTAGGAAGTGATCAGTGCTTTAAGCTGGTGAACGGATTTTTCAGTAGTATTGATAACCTTGGTTGCCATCTTGCGCAGGCCGCGAAGTTCCTCTCGCTCAAGATTTATGGCTTGAAGGAGATTTATATCCTTGGAAGCGAGCGGATGTTTACGCCTGGTCTGGCTGTAGCGCCTGTGCAGAGCTTCAATTGAGGCTTCCAGAAATATTATTTCAAGATCGTATCCCTGGTTAGCTACTTGGCGAAAGACCTCAGGATATTCCTTGAAAAAACTTCTTTCCCGAATATCCACTCCCAGGGCGATTTTGTTCACATCCTGCATTTCTTTCTTGTGAAGTTCGAGGAAGTTGGTAAGCAAAGGCAGAGGCAGATTATCAATGCAGAAGTAGGAAATATCTTCAAAAGCATTTATCACTGTACTTTTCCCGGAGCCGGAGAGACCTGTGATTATAACAATTTTCACATCTCTGGGGTCGAATTTCTCGGGATTTTCTCTTACGTCTTTTGCCTTAGACATCTGGTATAAATTCTCTTTCTACACTTTCATTCCTTTTGAGATTAAAATGTTCCAAAATTAGAAGCCCGTTTTCATTATGAAAACGGGCCACTTAAATTCAGTTTTTGAAAACATTCCATGAATTGTTCACGGGTTAAATCCCATCTTACTAAAATTCCTGGTCTTCCTGGGAAATTATCTCAAATATTTCATCCCTGGAACTGGCGTTGAAGAGTTTTTGCCTCAAGTCCACGCTCCTCAACAACCTCGATATTTTTGCAAGTGCTCTTAAGTGTATCCCCGCCGAATTTTCCGGCGCAACCAGCAAAAAAAACAGATGAGCCGGTTTGCCATCCATGGAGTCAAAATCTATTCCTTCCGTGCTTCTGCCGAAAGATATGAGGAGTTGATCTATGTCCTTGAGTTTACCATGAGGTATTGCCACACCTTCTCCAATCCCGGTGCTACCTAACCTCTCCCTTTCCATCAGGACCTCTACCAACTCGTCCCGCTTGAGGTACTTTTGTATACCAATCAGGGCATCGCTCAATTCCTCAAGCACTTCCCGCTTGGTTCTGGCTTTCAGCTCTGGCACTATCGCTTCTTTAGGTAGAATGTCCAAAATCTTCATAGAAGCCCTTCAATAAAGTGATCTTTAATTTTCTTTTATTTTGAAAGATCAACCACGGATGTAATTTACGAAGGTTCAATCAATCCGTAGTTTCCATCTTTTCGCTTGTAAATTACATTTATATTATTTGTTCGCGCATTTGTAAATACCAAGAAAGTGTCATCTGAAAGTTCCAGCTGCATTACTGCCTCATCAATATCCATCGGCTTCGCGTAAAACTTCTCTGATTTTATTATCCTGGGTTCAGAATCCTCGGGAAAATCAGACTCTTGCATACTTTCCAGCTCTTTTCCTCTCGTAGCTGCTCCCTTTCTTCTGCGAAACTTGTTCTTATGCTTTTTTATTTGTGTCTCTAACTTGTCAACCACCATGTCAATGGCCGAGTAAAGATCTTCGGTTTCTTCCACACCATTTATATTAACTCCGTTGGCATTAATAGTCACATCAGCGATATGCCGAAACTTTTCCACCGATAATACCACGTGTGCCTCCGCGGGTGTGTCCAGGTATTTCTGGACGCGCGAGATTTTGTCAATAGCGTACTGCTTAAGGTTTTCGGAGGGTTCTACACGTCTAAAAGTAACTGAGATTTGCATACCGGTCTCCTCCCTTTGAGAGATAGGGTAAATGTTGATTTGTCTCCACTACTTTTTCTTTTTCTTCAGATTTTTCCAGACTGCTTTTTTTCTTTTACTGGAAGGTAAAATTCCCATAATTTCACGGTATTTGGCTACTGTTCTTCTTGCAATCTTGATATTTTGTTCCCTTAGGAGTTCAACTATTTTCTTATCGCTGTAAGGTTTTTCTGGATTTTCACTCTGAATGATTCTTCGAATCATTTCTTTTACGCTTTCAGAAGCGACAGAATCTCCAATAACGCTGTTTATGGAACTGTTGAAGAAAAACTTGAGCTCGAAAATTCCCTGGGGAGTGTGCATGTATTTGTTTGTAGTAACACGGCTTATGGTTGATTCGTGCATGTTCACGTCTTCGGCAACATCTCTCAGTACCATGGGCTTGAGATGAGTAATCCCCTTTTCAAAAAATTCTCTCTGAAACTTGACGATACTCTTCGCTACTTTGTAAATGGTTCGCTGCCTCTGGTGTATGCTTTTGATTAGCCACGATGCGGAACGTAATTTTTCCTGAATGTAATCCTTGGTAAAATCAGAGAAATTTCCGTCTTTTTTCAGCGCATCCTTGTAAAAGGAACTTATCTTAAGCTTTGGAAGGCCATCTTCGTTCAACACGACCACGAATTCATCGTCAACCTTGAATACGTAAATGTCGGGGCTGATGTACTGAACTTCTTCATCGTTATAAGCCAGACCTGGCCTCGGGTCGAGGTTAGTAATAATGTTAATGGCTTTTTCTATCTCTTCGGGTGGTCTTTTCAGTGCTTTCGAAATTGCATAGTAATTTTTGTTTTCCAAGTCATGAAGATGGTTTGTTATGATTTCGACGACAAGTTCATTGGGTGGGTCGAGCTTCCTGGCCTGGATCAGCAGACATTCCTTTAAATCCCTTGCAGCCACGCCCACTGGGTCGAACTCCTGTATCCTTTCCAGCACTTTTTCAACGGTTTCCACGTCCGATTCGGCCATTTCGGCTATCTCTTCCACGCTGGCCTTGAGATATCCGTCAGAATTCAAATTTCCTATGATAATAGCTCCGATGTTTCGCTCTTCTTCCGTAAAATTGGACAATCTCAACTGCCACATGAGGTGACTATCCAGAGAAGCCTTTTTTACAAGCCTGTTTTCCAGGGGAGGCAATTCCTTAAAATATTCATTTTCTACAATTGCCGGTGACCCGGTGCTGTATTCTTCGATATAAGATTCCCAGTCAAAGTCTTCGGGCGGTTCTTCTTTCATCACCACTTCTTCGAGAGGCTGGTTTGTTTCCTTTTCTGGTTTTTCCTTTGCGGTACTATCTTCACCTTCTGCTATTTCAAAAGTTTCTTCCTCAAGAACGGGATTTGATTCCATTTCCTGACGCACCGTTTCTACCAATTCTAGGCGCGATAACTGCAGCAGTTTGATGGCCTGCTGCAACTGTGGCGTCATCACCAGCTGCTGTGTAAGTTTTAATTGCTGTTTTAGTTCCAATGCCATATACGATTCCCCTTCACACCCCTAAGCTGAACTCATCTCCCAGGTAAAATCTTCTTGCTACTGTGCTGTTTGCAATTTTTTCCGGACTCCCTTCCTCTAGAATCTCGCCCTGATGCATCACGTAAGCTCGGTCGCATACTTTTAAAGTTTCTCTCACGTTGTGGTCCGAAACGATAATCCCTATTCCTTTTTCCTTTAGCTTCCTTATTATATTCTGAATATCTATTACTGCAAGAGGATCTATACCTGCAAAGGGTTCATCTAAAAGCATAAAGTACGGGGATATAACCAGACACCTTGTTATTTCAACTCTACGTCTTTCTCCACCGGATAGTTCATAAGCCTTGCTATCAGCGAGTTGACTTATATTTAGCTCTTCGAGCAACTCTTTTAATCTTTCCTTCCTGGCACTTTCTGACAGTTTCAGGGTTTCCAGGATAGCCATTATGTTCTCCGAAACCGTCAATTTCCTGAATACCGAAGGTTCCTGGGGAAGATAGGTTAT
>QMLL01000002.1 GCA_003646715.1 Deltaproteobacteria bacterium | reverse complement strand
TTTTCAAATTGGCAAGTGGGGCATTTCAATTTTATCCCTCAGCTTTAAGTATAAATTAAAAACAGGTGGTCAAAAACATCAAGTTTGTATCCCGTAACTTCTCAAATTTGCAACTAACTCTGCGAGGTTACGGACGATCACGTCAGCTCCAGCTTCCCTCAAATCTCTTTCTGTTGAAACACCGGTAAGCACGCCAACAATAAACACGCCAGCGCCTTTCCCGCACTTCATGTCAATAGGATGGTCACCCACCATTGCGGTCTGTGATGGTTTCAATCCCAGGACATTTATTGCCTTGAGAAGATGGCTTGGATCGGGCTTAATTTTTTCGACATCATCTCGCGTCAAGACTACGTCATGTGGAAAGGAAAAACGGGATAATACTTCTTTGATCGCCGTTTTTCCGTTCCTTGATATTATCCCAATTTTATACCCTCGCTGGTGTATTTCATTTAATGCCCTTTCAGTATCAGGGAAAGGAATAGCGTTTGAACACCTTTCCATTTCTAGGTGTTCTACAATCGTCAACGCTTCCTCTCTAAATCTGGCTAGCGCGAGCGGATCCTTTCTTAAGGAATTGCACCCAAACTGTATCAATTCTAGAGCGTATAACTTGTCATCGATTCCTTTGACGTATACATCCCACTTTTTTAACAATTGAACGATTTTTTCTTTCATCAGAGGGAAATCTATTTTGCTATCCACCAAGGTCCCATCGAAGTCGAATACGAAGCCTAGAATCTCCTGTAATTTATTCCTAGTGTTCATCGTACTCTTTATCGAATTGCTCCTGTGTGTCATTAGGCCATTTTAACTTTTGAGCGTTCACTGTCAACATGTAGATGAGCTTATATGGAACTTTGAGTGAGCTGTTATTGACAAATATGAAGAAAGGACAAAAAAATCCCCTGCTTCAGAACAAAGCAGGGGTCTCCGAGTTGGGGCAAACTCGGCAATTTGGGGTTTGGGGCTCTACACATATAATAAGCTATATTTGTGCCATTGGGAGCTATCGGGAAATTTGATGTAATTGCGATTAGTTGCCAGAAGGAAAAAGAATCGCACATGGAAATCTATGAGAAGATTTTTACACAAAAAGAGAAAAATTTTGTCCCTTTAGTATAAAAACATACCTACAAATTTTTACAGAGTGATGAGGCAATTAATCGTAATAAAGTCTTGATCTTCGGCGAGATTTTGCCTTTCCCATTTGAAGTCCGACGAGCCACCCAAATACCAGAACAGCAGCGCCTGAAAGGAACCACCTGATGTTCTGAGAGTATCTAATTCTCTCGTTTTCTTGCTTAAGCTTCTTTAATTCACTTTCCATAACTTTGGATTTTTCCGCCAATTCATCATAGGATTTTTTTAAACTCAGGTAGTTTGACGCACCCGCCTTCAATTCTGAATACATCTTCTCGAGCCTGTTAAGTTCTTCTTTTGTTCTTGCCAGATTCTGGCTCAATTCTTTATTCTGCTTTCGAAGGTCGCTATTTTCCTCTTTTAGTGTGGCAATTGTTTGCTTCATTTCTTTGTTTGTTTCTTCTAGTTTCAGGGCGTAAATTTTCCATGGCAAGCGGTTCATTAAATATTTTTTTAGTGTCCAGCCTTCCCTTCCGTCTGGCAGGCGAACTTTTGCCCAGCCTGATTCTTCGCCTAGAAACTCAACCGGATCACCAACCTTTAGTAAGGCGATGATCTTGTTTTGCAAACTCGGCCCTGTGCGGATATTTATTTCAACCGTCTCATCAGAAACATATGCTCTTTTTGCGAAAGCAGATCCGGTTGCAGTAAGTAAAATCAATATGAATAACCATGCTATTTTGCCGATAAGTCTGCTTATGTTGTCTTTTTTCATCGCCCCTTCCTTTGCGGTTATTGATTTGTTGCTCCCAACAAGCTGAAAAACTAAAACAAAACGCCTCATTTTTCAAGTGAAAGAGGTAACAATATGGTGAGATTCCCTTTTTTATCTACTCTGTAGAATAATTTTTTTAGTGGATGCTTTGCTGGTCCGGAGATTCTTTTGCCTTCTAAATCAAATTTGCTGCCGTGGCAGGGGCAAACGAACTGCCTGGAGATCGGGTCGTAACGTATAACACAGCCAAGATGGGTGCATCTATCTGATAGTACCATGATTTTATCGTCAATGATGTTCACGTAGGCGCCATCTTTATGAATCATGCCCTTTAATTTCCTGAAGCCTGGTATGACTATCACAGTCTTTTTCGGAAATTTAAAAGTTATGAAGCGCAGTACTGGCCATAAAATAACAGCAACCGCAAACAGAGACAGCAACTTGATCAGATGACGCAAGAAAGACCTGTGCGCGGTGGAATATTCTTCTTTAGGTGTGCTTTGTCTGAGCTTATCTGTAGGCTTGGGATTCATGTTTTTTTGCTTCTTCTGCATGATTCTCTGATTCTATTGTCACAATCCTACGAACATCGTGCGATGCGTTGGATCTTATCATTATCGACTGTTTCTTACCATAATGGCGGACTTTTATTGACAAAAAAAAGAGCCTCTGTTAGCTTATTTTCAAGTAGAGGTTAAGGCCATGGAAAAAGTAGGTCCTGAAAATAAGACTTCAGCTAATGGCAGGAAAAGAGAAGTGATAGAGATAAAAGTGAGCAGCCACCCGAAAATGATGAGGGTTTTAAGGGCTGTCTCCGAAGAAATTGGCAATCTTGCGGGATTAAATGATGAACAGGTTGTTCATCTTCAGATAGCGATAGACGAAGCAGCTACCAACATTATCAGGCACGGGTACAAATTTGATTCTGCTAAGGACTTCAAACTTATTTTCAATTTGATGGATGACAGGCTGGAAGTGTTATTGGAAGACAATGCATCTCCCTTCCATCCGAAATCTTCGGACTTCTTGAGTTCTGTTGAGCCCACAGGGGGAGGACTCGGTGTAACTCTGATACACCGGGCGGTAGACGAAGTGGACTATTGTGTCACAAGATCTGGATCGAACCAACTTAGACTAGTCAAATATCTCACAGGGAAAGAGGTCAGGAATCGTGAAGGTATCGTTGAGACAGGTAAATGACGGAATAAGTGTAATTGACTTGGAAGGCGATTTCGATCTATATTCGTCGCCGAAAGCTAGGGAAATCCTACTGAAACTTGCTAAAGAAAAGGCACCTGCCGTAGTAGTAAACTTGAGTAAAGTTGGCTACATGGATAGTTCGGGCATTGCCACACTTATAGAAGCGTTAAGGGCTCTGGGTAAATATGGTGGTAAATTGATCCTGGCCGGAGTTAATCTGAAGACCATGGAAGTTATTAAGCTTGCGCGTCTTGAGAAAATTTTTGATATTAAAGAAAACGAAGAGCAGGCACTTGCTTCTACAAAATCTCAAACCCAACAGGTATAGCTCCAGAATTCGAAAGATCCATGAAATATGTCAAATGCCGAAGTTACTTCCCTAATTAGAGTAGAAAACGTCGATACTCACTACGATTCTTTAAAAGTCCTTCATAATATTTCGTTTGAGGTACAGCCACGAGCTATCACTGTGATCATGGGAGTGAGTGGTTGTGGCAAGAGTACCCTGCTTAAGCTCCTTATAGGACTCAAAAAACCGACTGCTGGAAATATTTTTATCGACGGGAAAAATCTAGTTAATATGAACCGTAGAGAGCTGGACGCATTCAGGAAGAGAATTGGCGTCCTTTTTCAGGGTGGAGCTTTGTTTAATTCCATGACCGTTGGGGAGAACATCGCGGTTCCGCTCCGGGTTCATACCAAGCTGAGTGAGGAGACAATCCGTATTATGACCCAGTTGAAACTGGAGATGGTTGGGCTAGCGGGTTTTGAAGATTTTATGCCTTCCCAGTTGAGTGGAGGAATGAAAAAGAGAGCGGGGCTTGCCAGAGCACTTGCCATGGATCCCGAAATACTCTTTTTCGACGAACCTTCATCAGGACTCGATCCTATCACGTCTGCTGGTCTGGATAATCTAATTTTAAAACTGAAATCTGCTTTCGGCATGACAATTGTGGTAGTTACCCACGAACTGGAGAGCGCTTTTGCCATAGCAGACCAGATGATTGTGATGGATAAAGGAGAAATCCTTGCCCAGGGTACGCCTGAAGAGGTTAAAAAAAGCACAAATGAGAGGGTAATACAATTTTTGAACAGAGAACCAGAGGAAAAGTATTCAAAAGATTCTCAATTTCTTGAGACGTTAATCGGAAAAATATGAGGACTCTCGATCGAAGAGATAAACATGATTAATGTAATTTCGGCTTTAGGCAAGTATGGAATTGACTGGGTACGGGAACTTGGGAGTATGGGGTTGTTCTTTTATAATGCCTTCCTGGGTATATTTAAGCCCCCCCGAAAATTCTATTCCACCATCAAGCAGGTGCACTTTATTGGGAATAAGTCTTTGGCTGTAGTGTCCTTTACCGCAGCTTTTTCGGGCATGGTTCTTGGACTTCAGGGTTATTACACTCTTTCAAAGTTTGGTTCTGAAGGTCTGTTAGGATCTGCTGTTGCTCTAAGTTTAATAAGAGAACTCGGGCCGGTTCTCACAGCTTTAATGGTCACTGGCAGGGCCGGTTCGGCGATTTGTGCAGAAATAGGTATTATGAGAATAGAGGAACAAATCGAGGCGTTGGAGTGTATGGCGATAGATCCTTACAGTTATATCATAGCCCCCAAAGTGCTGGGATGTATCATAGCTGTTCCGCTGCTCACGGCCATTTTTGATATCGTGGGAATGATAGGAGGATATGCGATAGGTGTGGGGCTCATGGGGGTAAACCCTGGTGCTTTTATCTGGGGAATGAAAAATAGCGTCTTGAACCAGGACGTTTGGATGGGAGTGGTAAAATCGTTCTTTTTTGCAATACTGATAATATGGATTTGTTGTTACAAAGGCTTTTGGGCAGGCACTCGGCGTGGAAGTTTTGGAGCAGAAGGCGTGAGTAAGGCAACTACTGAGGCAGTTGTTCTTTCGTCTGTCATGGTTCTGGTTGGTGACTACATTGTAACATCTCTGATGCTTTAAAGATGTTGGAGGAATAATGGAGAGGAAAGGCGTTACTGAATTTTTGGTTGGAATTTTTCTGTTATTGGGAATGATATCATTGGCTTACCTGTCTTTGTCTCTTGGAGAAGTGACAGTTTTTGGGAAGAGTAAGTACTATCAGGTCAGTGCAGTTTTTTCTTCCGTTGCCGGGCTTAAAAAGGATGCTGTTGTTTCGATGGCTGGCGTAGAGATAGGGAGGGTAATCGATATTTCACTTACGGAAGACAAGGAAGCCCTGGTCAGAATGCGGATTCGAAGAAATATAAAGCTTGAAGAGGATTCCATTGCATCTATTAAGACAATGGGTATCATTGGAGACAAGTATATTATGATTTCGCCAGGAGCTTCAGATGAGGTTATTCCTCCTGGTGGTCGGATAATGGAGACAGAACCTCCCCTGGATCTGGAAGAGTTGATTGGTAAATATATCTTTGGAAAGGTGAAATAATAATGATAATAACTTTTTATGGAGCTGCCAGGGAAGTTACTGGATCTATGCATCTGGTTGCGACTAAAAGAGATCACATATTGCTGGATTGTGGCATGTTTCAGGGACGAAGAAAAGAAGCACAAGCAAAAAATACTGTACTTCCTATTGATCCCTCCTTGATTACGAATGTTGTTCTCTCTCATGCTCATATTGATCACTCGGGTAGAATTCCACTGCTTACAAAGAATGGATTTAACGGAAACATTATCTGCACGCGCTCTACCATGGATGCATGTGAATTGTTGTTGAAGGATTCTGCTCACATACAGGAATCGGATGCAAGTTATCTGAATTACAAGACCGCCAAACGATTCCTTGAAAAATGGGAAAGGCGTAGAGGCAGTAGTGAAGTTGGAAAGAAAGAGATCCAGGAAATAAAAGCTCGCCTGAAAGTTAAAGGGCACAAGCTTAACAATAAAGCCATCAACGAACTATTGTTAGAGTACAACCTGAACATAATAGAGCCCCTTTACACCATGGATGATGCAGAACAATCGCTTCAGTTTTTCCAGGGAGTACCGTACCGTTACACAGTTACCGTGGGTCACAAGATGAGATGTACCTTTTATGATGCAGGACATATTCTCGGTTCGTCAATGGTAGTGCTGGATATTGAAGAAAATGGCCGGAAATACACAATTCTTTACACGGGAGACGTGGGCAGGTTTAACAAGCCCATCATTGAAGATCCCACGTTAACTTTTGACAAAAACGATCGTAACGTGGATTTACTAATCATTGAAAGTACCTACGGGAACAGACTTCACCAACCAGTTGACGATCTAAAAAGAGCCTTAAAAGAGGTAATTGTGGAAACCGCAGAACGTGGTGGGTCTGTTATAATTCCATCTTTTGCTTACGGACGAACCCAGGAACTGATCTACTTTTTGCACGAACTCTATATGAACGACGAGGTTCCCAAAATGCCCGTTTACGTTGATAGTCCTCTGGCAACTGAAATAACAAGGGTTTTTGGAGAACACCCGGAAGCATATGACAAAGAAACTCACGATGTGTTTCTTAAAAAGGGGATAAACCCGTTTACTTTTCCATTGTTGCGCTTTGTTGAAAGTGTTGAAGAATCCATGGCACTGAATCGAGATAAAACGCTGCACATTGTCCTTGCGGGGTCAGGAATGTGCGAAGGTGGAAGAATTTTGCATCACCTCAGACACAAGATTCATGATGAGCGGAACACTATCCTGATAGTGGGGTATATGGCTCAAAATACTCTGGGTAGGAGGATTCTAGAGCTGGGAGAAAAATACGAAGCTTCTGGAAGAAAAGGTAAGCCACCTATCTTGAAGTTTTATAACAAAGAATACCCATTAAGAGCGAGGGTTGTCAAAATTGATGGGTTCAGTGCACACGCAGATAAGCGAGAGCTCTATAAGTTTTTGAAAGACTCTAATTTGAAGGTGAAAAATGTTGCCGTGGTGCACGGTGAAGAAGATCAGGCGCTTGCCTTTGCAAGTTTTCTGGAAGAAAAAGGATACACGGTCTTTGTACCGAAAAGAGGACAGAGCCTGCGGCTTAGTTAATCAATAAGTCTGCGGTGGTTTATGTGGGTGTACTAAAAATAGTTTTTTAGCTGGTGATTATATTTTTGCCTTATTTTGTTGAACCATTCTATGATCAGTGGCTCCTTGTAGTCAGGGTAAGTCCAGGGAAGTGGAATATAGGTTCCTTTTTTAAAAACCAGCGTAAGATCGGCAAATACACCTGTCCTGAGGTATATACGGTGTGTATAGTTTTTCCCGGTGGCCAGAACCAGCCTTTCCAGGGTTACAAGCCCCGGGTCTACATTGAGACGTCTCTTTCCCTGCTCTTTGAATCTGTCTTCTATTTCCATTGCAAGTAATTTCAGCGATACAAGATCATCCTGCCTTCTCAAGTCTTTGTAAGCTACGAACCGCCTCTTGAGTCCGGTTCCCATTTCGGGTTCGTAGTATTTGCTGTAATCAAATTGAATGCTTTCGCTTATGAAGTCGATATCTCCAAAATGCCTGAAAAGCATTTCGAAGCATTCTTGCTGGTTAACAGAGGGGCTAATCAGGAGGCCGGTAATAACTTTTGCTGGTTTTGGCTCTTTTAGTTCGCTCACTGTTCCACCTGGAGATAGCTGTACTGGTTGATGCACCCGTTTATTGAGGATATGTCTCTGGAATACGTCTGTAGGGCGCGCTTAAGCTTACTCGAGGATACGGCGGCTGTTCCTACTTCACCTACCACAATTCCTGCGGCTACGTTTGCCAGAAAAGCTGATTGAAGTAAAGACAAATTTGCGGCCAATCCAAGACCCATAACCCCGATGACCGTGTCACCAGCACCTGTGACATCGTATACCTCGCGAGCTACCGCTGGAATGTCTGTCACCCTGCCGCTGTTTTCAAAAATACTCATACCTTTCTCACCACGAGTTATTATCACCGCTTTGCATCCAAGCATTTTCATCAATAGGTTGCCAGCCTGACAGAGAGATTCATTATCCTTGATCTTAATACCGGTCATATTCTCCGCTTCTTTGTGATTGGGCGTGATGTAAGTGGCTCCCTTGTACAACTGTACATTTTTGATTTTGGGATCTACGAGGAGATCCTTGTGGTGTTGTTGTGAAATTTTCCTGAGAAATGACATTAAGTCCTCTGTAATAACACCCTTCCCATAATCAGAAATAATTATAAGATCTATTGAACTTACATTGTCACCGATTCTTACTTTCAATTCTTCCAGAGTTGTCCTGGATATAGGAGAGCGATTTTCTTTGTCAAATCTTACCACTTGTTGCTTATTTGCTATTACCCGGGTCTTGATGGTTGTTCTCCGTTCTTTGTCTTTGATTATTCCAGATGTGGAACATTTTCTTTCTTTCAACAAGCGAAATACTTTTTCACCGGCGTCGTCATGCCCCACGACGCCATAAAGAAAAGTTTGTCCTTCCAACGAAATTATGTTGTTAAGAACATTTGCCGCTCCACCCAGCAAAAAGGTTTCTCTTTCCACCTCGACTACTGGTACCGGTGCCTCCGGGGAAATACGTTCGACGTTCCCGTAAACAAACTCGTCCAGGATGATGTCGCCGATTATCATTACCTTGCATTCTTTGAAAACCGAAAAGCTGTCGAGGATGATTTCAAAATCTTGAGACACAGGGAATTCGCTGGCCATTTTCGTATCCTGAATCATTTTATGTTTTCTTCTGAAATATTCTTTGTACAATTTAGATAAATTACAGGCTTTTTACAAGTTTTTGATGAAGATGGTGAGAAAAAGATGCTAATTAGGATTGTAAAGGTGGAGTTCTCTTATGTACTTGTTCCAGTGGGGTAGTGTTCTTTCCTCTGGTTCTATACGGCAACCTATGAGCAATTCACCATTTTTCTTGTCTTTGCGCACAGGTATTACCTGGGCACTTATACGGGTGGTTTTCCCAGTGTGAATGGAAGGTACCTCAAATTCGATACCAGATAAAGATTCCGGTTCTCTGATATCTCCAACAATTTTAAGCAAAAGCCCGGTCGCGCTCAGATCAACGATATCTGCTTGTATTTTCCTGGTTTTTGCAATGCAATCAGCTCTTAGCGAAACCTGAAATCTTCTGGCTGATCTTCGTTCAGGTCTATGTTGTAATTGGTGTGAGTGGGCGGTGGTTGCTCTTTCAGTTGCAAGTTTCCGAGGTTCTGGTATCTGTTTTGGTAAAAGTAACGTAAAAGTCGTGCCAGAGACCGAGGTTGTATAACTTATAGACCCCCCTAGCTTTTGGGCTAACTTGTGGGATATCGGTAGGCCGATGCTCTTGCCGCCCCGGGATATCGGGGTGAAGAGTGTCTCTTGTGGTTCTTCGATTCCTGATCCCTGATCACTGATAGAAATGCCAATCTCTTCTTCTGTTTCAAAGATCGAGATTTCAAGGGTCCCGCCCTCGGGCATAGCCTCGCATGCGTTTCTAATGAGATTGATAACAACCTGTTTCAACATGTCAGGGGATGTACGCAGTGCTACCTGACCTTCTCCCGGACTAAACTGATATGAGATTCCGTGTTTCTTAAGTTCTGGTCCCATTAAGTGGAGTAACGAATTTATCACCTCTCCTATGTTTACATCACAAATGCTAACAGTTGGCCTGGCATACTCCCTGATGGAGGTTAGAAAACGCTCTAACCTTTTTATTTCCGAAAGTATAGTTTCCTTTCCCTGTTTCTGATCCTCTGGCTCCATAATCTGAACAAACCCACCAATACTCATGAGAGAGTTTCTGATTTCATGGGCTATCTCTGCTGATAATTCTCCGAGTACCGCCAATTTTTCTTTTTGCAGTACTTCTGTTTCATCCAGAACAAACATTTCTTCATAATTTGCAGCGATGAATACTTCGAGGGTGTCATGAGACGTGGTATCATCCGATGACGGAAAAATCCTTAAGGCAATAAGTGCAGGAATGTCGTCATTTCTCATTAATTCTACCCTGATTGAGGAAGCGAGTCCCGCACTGAAAGCTCTTCTTAAAGCTTCGGCAAATATTTTTCGGTCTCGTGGTAATATATTGTTTATAAGAACGGTTATAGGTATTTCATCGGTGATCACGTCTTTTTCAATATCAAAGATTCGCCTGGCGGATTCGTTCATGTAGGTAATTGTTAAATCGCTGGATAAAACTATCAATGGGATAGGTAGATTCCGGATTATGCTATTTTTCTTTTTCTTCTCATGGGTTATCTTTTCTTTCAACGAAAATACCATGTCGATCCGGTTCACAAGGTACATGGCCTGTTTCAGATTCAAAGGGCTAGTCAGCACATCAAAAATGTTTTCTTTTGGGATGTTTTTCAGGAGGTCAAAATCTGCTTCGTGAGAGATGAAATTCAAAAGAGTGTTTGGATGTGCTTTTATGTACTGTATGGTTTGTTCTATGGTTGGTTTTTTGGGATAAGTGGTTAGATCTATAATAAGTAAGTGTGGACCCGGTAGGTTTTCCTCCAGTAGGGTTTTAAAGTCTTTAAGTAGCTCGCACATGTAGTTAGGAGGGCGAAAGACGGCTCTGACTATTTGGTGAACTTTTTGGTTGGTGCTTAAAGTATAAACTCTTCTGGGTTCCACATTAAATCCCCAAAACACCTATTAACATCGGTTTGTGCTTATGTTAAAAGTTCATCAGCAATATCTTTTCTGTGGTAAGGTTGTTAAGGAAGATAGATAAACAGCGGTTAGTATAATAATATACATATAATACTAAACATTCATAACTACCCAGAATACTAAGACATTAAAATAAAAAATGCAATCCTTTTGTTGAACTTTTGTTTTATTTTTTCCTGGCTGGTATGGAATACGTTAAGGATAAAGCGATAATATTGAGTACGAGGGATTATGGTGAGGCTGATCGCCTTGTTGCTTTCCTTACTCAACACCATGGTAAGGTTATAGGCATAGCCAAACATGCCAGAAAGAGCAAGAGGAGGTTTGTAAATTCTCTAGATATTTTTAACCTGGTTGAAATTGAGTATGGCGAAAGAAGGTTACCAGGGCTGGTTTTTATAAAAAAGGCCATTTTAGTGGAGTCTTTCTCGGGTTTGAGAGAGGACATTTTGAAGCTTTCTTGTGCCGGATTAATTGCTGAGTCGATAAAAGAAACAGTACCTGAGAGGGAAAAACAGCCAGAAATCTTTGAACTGCTTGCCGGAAGCCTAATTGAAATGGAAATTAGTAAAGATCCGATAAATGTTTCTTGCCTTTCGCTATGGCGGCTTTTGAGCCTGCTTGGCTTGTCCCCTCGGTTGGGGACCTGCTTGATTTGCAAACGAAAAACTTCCACGCACGGCATGTGGAATTTTGATCCCCATGTGGGCGGTACTGTCTGCATTGAACATAGAAAAAAGGGAAGAGCTATGACAATATTGAGTAAGGGGATTATCTCACTTTTGGAGAGAACCAGGGGAACGGAGATTGAAAGGCTGTGGAGATTTAAATTTCGCCCTGATGATAAGATTTCCGTGCTTCAAATGTTAGTGGATTATATCCAGTGTCACATTGATAGACCCTTGAAATCGATGTACGTCCTTTTTCAATTAGGGTATAATGTGAATTTTAGAAAGACTTGCGAGAAGGTTTTTAACAACAAGAACAGCGTTCTCTCCTGTTAACAATTTCGGCTAAAGCGGAAACAATCTCTCTCGGAGAAGCAGGTCTTATTCTGTCAACGCTTATTTCCAGGCATATTTCCTTAACGTCGCTTGGTATAACCCAGTGAGGATGAGGTAGATGGCCAAAGAAACTATAAAGTTTTTCTGGTACAAGGTTCCAATGAAAACTATCACCTACTGTGGCCTTTGCTAACTTGAATTCGATAGGGGCCAGCCCCTCGGGGCCAATCCCGTAGATAAATTCCATTTTACTTGGCGAATCGTAACAGTTTTTGCTAATATTTTCGCAATCATGGTTGTTAGAATTATTATTCAAGAATGCAACGCGACATGTCAACGTGACGCATTTTAGATGATCGACCTTTTGATTCATTGACTGTATCCTTCTATTGTATTGAATTGTTAATATGTTAATATAAACTATTCTTCTAAAAAACTACGCAAAACAACCGGAATTATCTAAGGATAGGAATAAGTAAGGAAACTTAACTCTGTGCTCCGGTTGCCGTTGATCGACGTAGAGTTTATTATATTTAACATGAAGCTTGGGACAAGAAAACCAGGGAATGCATTTTCTTTTTAACTCACACGCAGGATAAAAGCGTTCATGGATGTTTTAATAACGAAACTAGAGTTATTTGTTCGAGAAAGTCACCTAATGGCGCTGCTTTTCTCGTTTCTGGCAGGATTACTTACCAGTTTTACCCCGTGCAGTTATCCCATGATACCTATAACCATCGGGTTTATTGGAAGCAGGACAGCAAAGTCCAAGAAAAGGGGTTTTTTACTGGCGTTCTTCTACGTGTTTGGACTTGCCATCGTTTATTCTCTCCTTGGAGTCATTGCTGCTTTAACGGGAAAGATGTTTGGTGCTTTCACCCAGCATCCTATCGTGTATTTCATTATTGCAAACATATGTATTGTATTTGGATTAGCGATGCTGGAAGTCTTTCATTTGCCATCACCGAAGTTCTTTGATAAGCTGACAGTTAAAAATTTGCCGGGATCAGAAATCCTGTCCAGCATTATTCTTGGAGGAAGTTCTGCTATCGTAATAAGCACATGTACTACTCCTGTGCTGGGAGTTCTTCTTGCCTTTGTTGCAGGTAAAGGAAATCTATTGCTGGGCATGAGCATGTTATTTGTGTTTGCGTATGGTTTGGGTGCCCTTGTAATTGTATTAGGGACGTTCACCGGGTTGTTAGTATCCCTGCCGAGATCAGGACCATGGCTCCGAATAGTTCAGAAAATCTTCGGGATTGTCATGATCGGTGCAGGTGAGTATTTTCTAATTAAAATGGGAGAATTGTTGATATGAACGGAAAAAAGGTTGTAAGTTTGCTTTGTGTTGTTTTTTTAAGCTTGATCTTTGCTTGTTCGTGTTCTTCGGAAAGCGAGAAAGAGAAAAAAACCTTTCAACATCCTAAGGTTAAAGCACTTGATTTTACGCTCCCTGACCTGGATGGTAATAAGGTCAACTTGAAAGACAGGTATGGGAAGCAACCGGTTTTGCTTTATTTTTGGGCAACGTGGTGCCCTCACTGTCGTAAGGCCCCGGAAAAGCTAAAAAAACTTATGGGACAATATGGTTCAGATAAACTTCTCATACTTGCGATCAATGTCGGTTCGGGCGATAGTCTGGAACGGGTAAAACGTTACAGGGACAAGAACCACATCCCTTACACAATTCTATATGACAAGGGAAGCCAGGTAACCAAGAATTATAACGTAAGGGGAATACCACTTTTTATCCTGGTGGATACCGATGGCTACATTGTTTACTTTTCTCATGAAGTCCCCAATAAGCTAGATCAGTTCTTAAAAAAGGGTTAAAGCCGAGGCAAAGTTGTGAGGTATAAAGCCGAAGGGATAACTGATACCGGAAGAACAAGGCTAAATAACGAGGATGCCTTTTTAATCGACAATGAAACGGGATTATTTCTCGTATCAGATGGTATGGGTGGCCATCAAGCCGGAGAAGTAGCCAGCCAGCTGGCTATTGAGGTTATCCATAAGTTTTTCTCACAGGATGATGTTCAAAACAAAGAATTACCAGAAAATAACCGAACTGGCGACAAAGATCAGGATGAACTTTCCCCTCCAGCTTCAAGATTGGTAGAAAGTATACAGCTTGCTAACAAGGTGATTTTTAGGGTTGGAGAGGAAGATATCAAGTACCGGGGTATGGGCTGTACCATCGTTGCTTTGTTGTTGGTGGATCCAGACAGGGCAATCATAGCAAACGTGGGGGACAGCAGAATATATCTTGTTAGAAATGCCACTTTGAATCAGCTTAACGAAGACCACACGCTGTTAAATGAATATCTGAAGAGTGATCCTGATTTTTTGAACAGGAAAGAAGAATACGCAATGAACCACCTTGATCACATCCTTGTCAGGGCGCTTGGAATTGAGCCTTACATAGACGTTGATGTCAAAGAAATGAAGGTTCAGAAGGGGGATATGTTTCTCCTGTGCAGTGACGGACTTACAGACATGTTATCTGACGAAGAGATTTTTCAAACGGTTCAGGCCGAAAAAAAATTGGATAAGTTGTGCGATAAACTGGTAGCATTAGCTAATGAGAAGGGTGGTGTCGATAACATTACGGCCGTGTTAGTTAAAATAGAAGAATCTTAAAGGCTGAGGGGAATTTTTCGATTTGGGGGAGAAGGGATCTTTTACCAGGGATTCCTGTAAAACATGAAAGAAAGCTAGTACCAAGTATTGAGAGCTTGGACAGATGGCCAAACTTATCCTGAAATTAAACGACAAGGTGCTGAGCGAATTCCCAATAACCAAGAGAAAGATTACTATTGGGAGAAAGGCTGAAAACGATCTGGTCATTCAGAACATGGCTGTGTCGGGCAGACACGCGCGTCTGGATTATAAGAAGGGGAAGTTTATTATTACGGATCTTAAAAGCCTGAATGGTACCTTCGTGAACAATAAGCTGATTACACAGGCTGAATTAAAAATAGGCGATGAAATAACCATTGGACGACATACTCTCGTTCTCTCTGCTGATGACGCATCTCCGGCTCTTACCGGTGAAACCGTATTACCTAAGGATGGCCTGATTTTGAATGGTGATTCACCAACCAGGCGTATCCTCTCCAAGAAGAAACCCAAAGATGATACCTATCAGGGAGAAGCGACAAAACCCATTTCCAAGCTGGGTGTAATTTCCTTTATATCTAACGACCAGCCTGATGTAACCCTCGACAGAAAGATAACGAAAATTGGCAAGGGAAAGGAGGCGGACGTAAAGGTCAGTGGTCTGCTGGTGGGGAAGGTTGCTGCCATAATCAGCAGAAGACCCACCGGTTACTACATTACCCCTGTTGGAGGTATGGGAAAGTTGAAAGTCAATGGTGAGCAGGTCAAGGATGTTTGCCGATTACAGGAATTTGACATGATTCAGGTTGGTTCTACGAAGATTCAGTTTTACTATCAGGATAATTAAGAACTTCCATTTTAGTCACTCTTTCGAATCTTCCAATTACTTCACTCCACTGCTATAATAGGCAAAGTAGAAAACACAGTGTTTCTTTTTATCCCGATGCCCGCAAAGGTCATCTCGTACGATTTATAATGAATCCTATGTAGTTGGCAATAAAATCCCACTATTGGTTTATGGGGGGACCATGAAAGATATTCTAACAATTATTATGGCCGGCGGACGTGGTGAAAGGCTAATGCCCCTTACCATGGATCGATCAAAACCTGCGGTTCCCTTTGGAGGCTCGTACCGGTTGATTGATATTACCCTGAGCAACTGTATTAATTCCCAGTTGTACAAAATACTAGTTTTCCCTCAATATAAGTCGCAGTCTCTAGTGGACCATCTCGAATATGGGTGGAATATTTTTAGTTATGATCTGGGTCATTATCTCAAAATTGTGGCACCTCAGCAGAGAATCAGCAAGGACTGGTACCGTGGTACGGCTGATTCGGTCAGGCAAAATCTTTACTTGATAAAAAGAGAAAGTCCGAAACATATAATCATCCTGTCCGGAGATCATGTCTACAAGATGAACTATGTGACCTTTAAAGAATACCACGAGGACCGGGACGCGGACGTGACTGTTTCACTGATCGAAGTGGATCGTGATATTGCTTCCAGTTTTGGTATCGCTGAAGTAGACGAAGAATTCCGTATTAAAAATTTTGAGGAAAAACCGCCAAATCCAAAGCCAATACCCGGGGACCCCACGCATTGCCTTGCATCCATGGGAATTTATATCTTCAAAACAGAAGTGCTTTTAAAAGCCCTGGAGACAACAGATAAAGAGGATTTCGGAAAAGATATTATACCCAACCTGGTAAAAACTCACAGAGTTTATGCGTATCCATACAAGCGGATGAATGCAATTGAGGATTATATTTTGATTACCAACAGTGCTGGTGAGCGAGAAATTATACTGGAGAAACGTACAAGGGATTCTTCGTACTGGCGAGATGTCGGGACTCTTGATGCATACTGGAACGCAAACATGGATTTAACAGGAGTTGAACCCTTTTTTAACCTTTATGGAAGGTTATGGCCTATCAGAACAAACCAGCTACAGTGTCCTCCTGCTAAATTTGTATTTGCTACCGAGCGAGGTAGCAAACCAAGAGTAGGTAGAGCCCTGGATTCTCTCGTTGCAAATGGTTGCATAATCAGTGGTGGACTTGTCCGTAATTCTGTGCTTTCTCCTAACGTTGTGGTGAGGAGTTGGGCAAGTGTTGAAGAATCTGTGGTGATGAATGATGTAGAGATTGGCAGAAATTGCAGGATAAAAAAAGCAATAATAGACAAGCAAAATGTGATTCCACCGAATACCGAAATTGGAATAAATCCTAAAAAGGACAGTAAAGTTTTTCATGTGACACCGAGAGGGATAGTCGTGGTGCCCAAAGGGTTTTTTCCGCCAATGAAAAAGTATTTTTGAAAATGTCAGTATCTGGAGAAAAGCTATGGAAATCATTGATAAGAATAATATTCCACCCGAGACGTTCGATTCTGGTGAAGCCAGGGGTATTATGGCGAGGGTACTCATCGGAAAAGCCAATGGAGCAGGCAACTTTGTTATGAGGCTGTTCGAAATAGCGCCCGGAGGATATACACCCAGACATGCACATCCGTGGGAACACGAGATCTTTGTACACTCCGGAGAAGGGTCTATTTACAGTAATGGCGAGTGGACAAGTGTACGACCCGGGATGGCGATATTTGTCCCGCCTGACGAAGAACATCAATTGAGAAACGATGGCACGGAACCATTTGTTGTGGTTTGCTTAATTCCCTCGGGGTATCAGGAACTGTGAATCGAGGGAACCTCAAATAAGTGGGAAAGTTAATATATTACAGAAAAATAAAATGAGCATACGGTATATATCTTCCCACCAGTCGTCCCCTTCGAAGTATAGCAACACATCAACAGGACTGCAAGTGGCACCCCGAGTAGTCCCGCACCCATTTTGAGAATCTTCTCCAGGGAGTTCGCACAAATTTGGAAAAGAGCCAATACAACACAAAAAACCTTTAAACTTCTAAAATGGGTGCGGGGCGTATCGAGGGGGCAAAATCCGGATTTGTTCAACTATTTTCTTCCTGTGGCCCTCGCAAGTTCCGCTTCGGCCATCATGTAACCGTAAAGGGCTCCGTAAAAGTTGACTTCGGCCTGAGTAAGGTAAGTCCTTGCATCCAGTACTTCGGTAGAAGTGGTGACTTGTTGTTGATATTGAAGGTTTGTTATCCGGTAGTTCTCCTTGGCCTGAGCTAAGGCTTTTTTGGCAGTTTCTACGTTTTGTTTGGCAACATTGAGTCTCTGAATGGCATCTCTGACTTCCAGTTTTACGCTATCTTCTATCCCTTTGAGTCTTTCCACAAGTGCATTTTTCTGGTGGAATGTTTTCTTTACTTCGGCTCTTGTTTTTCCCCACTCAAAAAATGTCCATTTTGCCTCCACTCCTATGGACGCGTTGTGACTGTTTGTGTAATTGTTGGTCTTTGCCAAGATGTCTTCACCTTTCTGTTCGTACCTTCCTACCAAATAAACGTTGGGAAAATAGGCACTTCGTGCCATTCTTATTCCTAGCTCCGCACCCTGGATGGCTGTTCTTAGAATTCTTAGCTCAGGCCTGTCCTTTAATGCTTTTTCAAAAAGCTCTTTTTCGTGATATTCTTGAGACTTAAACCCGGATATGTCTTCCACACTGATAGTTTTGCTTATATCCCAACCCAGCAAATTGTTGAGTGCAGAAACGGCAATCTTGTAGTCGCTCCTTGCTTTTACAAGCTTTTGTTTGGCTTGAGCCAGAGCTACTTTGGATTTTAGTACATCGTTACGTGGAATGAGCTCCTGCTTGTAAAATAACTCTGCATCTTTGGCGTGCGCCTCAAGCTGGCGAACTTCTTCCTCAGCTACGTCAACAAGTCTTTTGGCAAGTAATATCCTGTAGTAGGCAATTTTTACCTGTTTTGTTATGTCAAGAATTGCCTGTTCATGTTCTACCTTGCTTATTTCAACTCCCAACTGGGCAATTTTTCTTTTGGTAATCAAAGCGAATCCTGTAAATAGGGGCTGGGTCATGGTTACATCCCAGCCGTAGTTATCTTTATCCCCAATATTGACTTTCTGGGGCCCTATCGGGAGCTCAGAATAACTGAAAACTGCATAGGGAGAGTGTTTTAGACGCATGTAGGAATAAGAGGCTGATAGCTTGGGAAGTAGATCAGCAGTGGCACTTTTCTCGGCTTCAAGAGCTGCTCTCTGCTCCTCAATTGTTTCTTTTATCAAATAATTATTGGTGGTTGCTATCTGAATTGCTTCTTTTAGAGTCAACTCTTTTATGTTGTTATTAGCCGTTAGAATTCCGGGAAATGAAACAAAACTAAAAATACTTGATAGAAAAACGACGAGCGCTTTTATCGCGAATTTCCTGATCATCCCTGTCCCCCTGAGCTCCTAGAAGTTTCACTTCCGCGTATATTTTTTACCGGCCTTGTGGTTGGGTTTTCGAGGATATTATATTTTCTCTCTTTTCCTGTAAACCATTCCTTGAAAGATTGCTACAAGATCTCCGCTGTCATCTGTAACTACAACCTCATAGTGCCCGAGTTTTTTACCCAGCGAAAGCTCTTTTGCCTCGGCATAAAGCACGCCAGATTTTACTGCTTTTATGTTGGAGATGTGAGCGTTTATGCTTACGGCCACTGTCCCGTGAGAATTAGAAGCAATGGCAAATACAAAATCAGCCAGAGTAAATATTGCACCTCCATGGACAATTCCGACAGCGTTTAAGTGTTTTTGTTCAACTTTCATCATTGCCTTTGCACTTCCTTTTGAGAAATTGATCAATTCGATCCCTGAAAGTTTGGCATATCTGTCGTTTTCACTGAAATTCTTTAATGCTTCCATACCATGCTCCTTGTGAAACTTGCAGTAAAACGTTGGTCTTCGAAGTTGACACTAAAAGCTCCCTTTGCTATACCAGACACATTCTGATGTAAATATCAAGTCTCTTGGCATTTCCCAAAATAAATTTTAATTTTGCCGTATTTTTGGGAATTTTTTTGTGTTTGATCGTTCTGGGGGCTTTTCATCTTCCCTATGGCGACAAAGACTTTGTCTTCTAATTGGAGCTAAAGACAATGGAATTATCAAAACGTGTTCAATCCGTTAAGCCATCTGCGACACTCAGTATAAATGCCCGGGCCAAGGAACTCAAAGCCAGTGGAGTAGAAATCATCAATTTTGGAGTTGGTGAACCTGATTTTCCGACACCTCACCACATTAAAGAAGCTGCTATCAAAGCGATTAATGATAATTTTACTCGGTATACTCCCGTTGGAGGGATTGCTGAACTTAAGGATGCCATAATAAGGCAGTTCGAAAGTGACTATGGTGTTTCCTATGAACCTGGAGAAATTCTTGTATCATGCGGAGGCAAGCACTGTATATATAATCTTGCCCAGGCTCTGTTGGACGATGACGATGAGGTGATTATTCCCGCTCCTTACTGGGTTTCTTACCCTGATATCATAAGACTTGCAGGTGGCAGATCGGTTATTGTCCATACGAAAGAGGAAGACGGATTTAAATTAAGACCAGAAAAACTTGAAGAAGCCATTACACCCAGGACCAAGCTCCTTATTCTTAATAGCCCCTCAAATCCGACAGGTAGTGTTTACACAAGAGGAGAGCTTGAGCCCCTTGTCGAGATAATAGTTAAGCATAGGATTTATGTTCTCACCGACGATATTTACAATAAGATAATATTTGACGACGCCGACTGGGTCTCAATTCTTCACGTCAATCCTGATGTTAAAGAGTATGCTCTCATACTGAACGGAGTGTCAAAAACTTACTCAATGACCGGGTGGCGTATTGGATACATGGCAGGCCCTGGTCCAATAATCTCTGCCTGCACTAAAATCCAGAGCCAATCTACGTCAAATCCGAATTCAATCGCCCAGATGGCTGCCGTTGCAGCCTTAAATGGCCCTCAGGATGACGTGGAAAGAATGGTATCTGCGTTTGCGAAGAGAAGGCAGTATTTTGTTGAACGTCTGGAACAGGTGAAGTTTGTAACCTTTTATCCGCCGCAGGGTGCGTTCTACATATTCCCAAATTTTTCTGCGTATTACGGCAAGAAATATAACGGTCAGATTATTGCGAATTCACTTGATTTGACCAGCTATTTGATGGAAGAAGCCAGAATTGCTCTGGTTCCAGGATCGGCATTCGGTGATGATAGGTACCTCCGGTTTTCTTTTGCAACATCAATGACGATAATAGAGAAGGGAATGGATAAGCTTGAGGCAGCTCTTAACAGACTCTTGTAAAAATTTGTTCTCCAGTTCCAGCTGATTTTCCCACGGGTGCGGATAATCCGGGAGTGTACCATTCACTTGTTCCTTTTCCAGTGGTGCTGATCTTTCACTAGTAACTTGTAATGCCTTATAACAGCAAAGATCTATAAAATTGGGCGGGAAGGGGGTGATAGCAAAACTTTCCAACTCTGTTCTGACACTCAGGTAAATCGAGGTTTTTCAACATGTTTGAAACATAAAGAGAAGGAGGCTTGTGGATGGACAACAATCAGGCGTTTCAGGATTACATGAAAAACATGTTCAATATTAATGAGCTTTTCGAGAAACCGGAGCCCCTGAAAGGGGTTAGAGTTCTCGAAGTATGCTACGTTTTGCTGGGCCCGGCCGCTTGCGATTACCTGGCTGAATTCGGGGCGGAGGTGATCAAATTTGAGGGGCAAAAAGGCGATCAGATGAGGTTTGTTACCCCTTATGGATTTTTCTGGCGCAATATGTCTCCGGGTATGGAAATAGAAAACCATAACAAATACTGGGTTGGAATGCATCTTGGCAACCCAAAAGCGAAGGAAATCTTTTTGGAACTGGTGAAAAAATCCGACGTAGTAATGGATAATTTGACTCCCGGAAGAATGGCCACATGGGGGCTAAGCTATAAGGAACTGAAAGAAATAAATCCAAGGATTATACAGCTTCACGTATCCGGTTACGGAAGCTGGGGGCCGTGGACAGGTAGAACATCGTACGACGCCGTGGCTCAAAGCATGGGGGCTCTGTCATCAATTAGCGGATTTGCTGAAAGAGGACCAATCAAATCGGGAGTCTGGATTGCGGACTGGATTGCCGGATTAATGTGTTCTATTGCAGTTATGGCGGCTTTAAACTATCGCGAAAGAACCGGGGAAGGGCAATTTATCGATTACATGCAGGTTGAAAACGTCATACGCTGGCTGGACTGGACTTGGCTTTACACGTTCAAAACAGGTGAAAACAGGCCAAGATCAGGCAACAGGGACCTCGCCATATGTCCTTCTGATCTCTTCGACTGCGTGGACGGATGGATTGCCATAGCTGCTTTTACCGAGGAAGAATTCAACGGACTTTGCAAAGCTATGAACAGGCTTGATCTGTATGAAAAGTATGCTGACCCTGTGGTCCGCTTGAAAGATGAGAATGCAAAGGAAATCCTGCAAGCGATTGACGAATGGGCACGAAGCAAGCGCGTTGGTGAAGTGGAAGAAATTGGATCAAAGTATGGTTTTGCAGCGTCTGGTGTTCTTAATACCAAGGATGTTTACTATAGCGAGCATTGCAGGGAGCGTGGAAGTATACAGGAATGTGACGATGCCGTCTACGGTCCCATGGTGGAACCCTGTTATCCGCCCAGGTTAAGCGAAACTCCCAGCCGATTGAAATGGTCCTGCAGACCTTTGGGTTTTGACAACGAGTACGTGTTTACTAAAATTCTGGGTATGAAGTTGAGCAAGGTTAAAAAACTGGAAGAGGAAGGTGTACTTTTCAAGTGGAACCCTGAAGTTCCATCTCATTGTCCACCGGACGATTGGGACGGAAAGAGGGGAATCAAGTATCCCTAACCTTCCCGGATAACTTTTCTTGATTGGAGAACATAGATTAGGCGCGTGTCAATATAACCTGGAGGGATAATAATGGCAGAAGAGAAAATTTTGAATGAGGAAATGGACGAAGAAAGAATAGTCGGTTTGGCTTCCAATAAGGAATACGCTTTGTGGGCATACAAAGAGCTGAACCCAAACGATACATTTAAAAAACCGGAAGCTCTTGATGACATGCTTGTATTGGATGTTAGCCATGGAAGTTTCGCAGGATTGTTTGCTTCTTCCATACTTGCTGAAATGGGCGCCGAGGTGATCAGGATAGAGCCGCCTGGAGGAGATATTGCCAGGAAAATGTCTCCTTACGGCATCATGATACATGATTCGGGACTTCCTTACATAGTGGAAGGAAGGAATAAGTTTCACATCACTTTGAATCTGAAAAGTGATGAGGGTATTGAAATATTCAAGAAATTTGCTAAGAAAGCCGATGTGATAATCGAAACTTTTAAACCGGGGTATATGGATTCACTTGGGATAGGCTACAAACAGCTATCCGAGTCAAACCCGGGGCTTATTTACACCGCAATTTATACGCATGGTCAGTTCGGTAAAGATGCAGAAAAATTTGGTAATCAGCCCGATTATGACCTTGTTGACCAGGCCAGAGGGGTCATTATGTCTATAATGGGTGAACCTGAGCTTGATCCTGAAGTTCCTAAAGAATTTAACAAACCTCTGAAACATGGTAACTGGATGGGATGGTATGCAGGGGGAGCGTGGGCCTCTTTTGGTATTCTGATGGCAATGTTTCACAAGCGTAAAACAGGTAAGGGCCAATTCATAGATAGTGCTCCGCCTGAAGGTTTGTTTACCATTGCGAACTACGTATTCCAGTATTACCACATGGCTGGAGATATGATGCCTCGTGCTGGTAACTATGATTATGCTGTTTTTCCCTACACCTATGTGAAATGTAAAGACGGCTATGCTTTTATTTCAGGATTCACCGATCCAAATTGGGCTGCACTTTGCGAGATAATGAACAGACCCGATCTGGAGAAGAAGTTTCCCACTATTCAGCACAGGCTCACGCCGGAAAATCAGCCGGCAATTCAGCATGAAATAGAGAAGTTTACCACACGATATACGACGGACGAGATTCTCGATATGTTGATGGAATATAGCAAGAGACCCGATAAGAAGGGTACAGTGGTGACGGGCAGGTTGGAGGATCCCAAGGATGTTCTGGAAAGGCAGCACTGGAAGGATCGTCAGAGCTTTATCAAATTCAATGATCCGTACTATGGGGAAATTCTAATTCAGAATTCCTCCTTGAAAGCAATGACCAGAACCCCGGGCAGAGTCAAGTGGTGTTGCAGGCCGATTGGTGCAGACAATGAATTTATTTACAAGCAACACCTGGGGCTGGGTAATACCAAGCTAAAGGAACTGAAAGAAAAGAACATAGTTTAGATAAAAACGAGCGGGACTTTGTCCCGCTCAAAAAAATAACAGTTTCTAGCCAATGAACACTCTTTCCGTTATATTTCCCTGTTGGTTTATGTATCTTGCCAACACAAAGAGCAGGTCTGAAAGTCTATTAAGGTACTGTACGGTCATCGGATTTACCCTTCTTTCTCGGAGTGCACGAACCGCATCTCTTTCTGCTCGTCTGCAAACTACCCTTGCTATGTGCACCCGGGAAGCCAGTTCCGAACCGCCCGGCAATATAAATTCTTTTAACGGAGAAAGCTCGTTTTCTATCTTATCTATGTACCTTTCGATGAATTCTATATAACTCTCGTCAATTCTTTTAACCTTTTCTGCCCACTTTCCAATGGGAGGAGTAGCAAGATCGCCTCCAAGTATGAACAACTGGTTTTGTAATTTATCGATAAGTTCTTTTAACCAATCGTTCTCTACGATGACCAGGCACCACCCTAAAATACTATTCAATTCATCTACCGAACCGTATGCTTTCACCCGTACGTCGTCTTTTTCCACTCTCTCTCCACTAAACAGACCTGTCTTGCCCTTGTCCCCTGTCCT
>QMLL01000001.1 GCA_003646715.1 Deltaproteobacteria bacterium | reverse complement strand
ACGATAGCACTTGCGAGGATAACCATATCAGCTTGAATGGTAATTTCTCTTTTAAGGATATACCCGGTGAAAGCTATTTGAAGCTCATCTCCAGCTCTCCTAACCGCTATTCCTTTATCAAAATCATATCGAACGAAGATGATTCCTTTCTCTCTTGCTTCTCGATACAGCTCTTCTCGAAGACCGTAAGTTCTTATGTCCCTATATACAATAAAGACTTCAATCTCAGGATTGATTTTTTTCAATTCGAGAGCATTCTTGATCGAATGGGTGCAACAAACCTTAGAACAATATGGCCTCTCGGGTATTCTTGAGCCCACGCATTGGACAAAAACAGCTGACTTTACATCCCTTAGAGAGGCATCATTTTTAATGAGTCTCTCGTCCAATTCTAAGCCCGTTAAAACCCTCGGGTCCTCTCCATAGAGATAGCCATCCGGTTTGAGTTCAGATGCTCCCGTAGCAATAATGGCTACCCCGTGCTCAAGCACCTTCTCTTCATCATTGCAACGTATGGTGGACTTGAAATTCCCAACAAATCCCTCAACATGGGTCAATTCGGTTTTAAGAAAGACCTCTATATTCCCCGATTCTTGTATTTCACCGATAAGGTTTGTAAGATTTTGACGGACACTTTCTCCCTGCCATGTCTCGTGCAACTTGCGAGCCTGTCCCCCCAAAGTATCGCTCTTTTCAATCAGGTACACGTGGTACCCTTGCTCTGCAAGATTTTTCGCGGCAGCCATTCCCGCGATACCCCCACCTATAACCAAGGCAGATTGAGTTATTTCTATTACCGGTTGCGCCAACGGTTCTAACAGACCAACCTTTGCCACAGCCATCCTTAACAGATCCTTTGCTTTCTCCGTAGCTGCTTCGGGATCATCGCTGTGCACCCAAGAACATTGGTTTCGAATATTCACCATTTCGAATAGATACTTGTTGATTCCCGCATTTACCAGTGTTTCCTGAAACAATGGTTCGTGAGTCCTTGGTGTGCATGCTGCCACCACTACCCTGTTGAGATTTTGTTCTTCAATAACTTTTGTCATTTTCTCTTGAGTGTCCTGGGAACAAGAAAAGAGATTGCTCTCTACAAAGACAACCCCTGGTAAGCTTTTGGCGTATTCAACTACCTCGTCAATATTTACTATACCCGCAATGTTTGTCCCGCAGTGACACACAAATACGCCTATTCGAGGAGGTTGCCCGCTCACATCGATCTCTTGAGGAATTTCCTTTGTTCTCGTCATTGTCCCACGGACCTCAGCCAGGGTGCTTTCTACTACAGCTGCACAGGCGCTGGACTCAATCACCGACTGAGGAATATCTTTGGGACTTTCAAGGGCACCGCACGTGAAGATTCCTGGTCTGGAGGTTTTAACAGGTTCGAAACTGTTGGTGGCTACAAAATGGTGCGGATCGAGTTGCACGCCAAGTTTCTCTGCCAACGCAAGGGTTTTATCACTGACGCAGAGCCCTACAGACAAAACGACCATATCAAATTCTTCTTCAACTCTTCGTCCAGATTCATCAACATGCCTGATGATGAGATTCCCTGTATCCCTTACAGGTGTTATGTTCGAGATCCTCGATTTTATAAAACGGACTCCTGCTTCATCTCTCGCCCTGTAATAGTATCTTTCGAAATCCTTTCCATGGGTCCGGAGGTCAATGTAATAAATAGCCGCATCAAGACCGTTCTTGCTATGCTCCTTGGCCACAATGGCCTCTTTTATGGCATAAGTACAGCAGACTGCCGAGCAATACGATTTGGCCCCCTCGTGAACATCTCTGGATCCCACACATTGGATCCATGCTATCTTCTGTGGTTCTTTCTTGTCAGATGGTCTTACAAGGTGCCCTCCGTAAGGCCCTGTAGCAGAAAGTATCCTTTCAAATTCAAGACTGGTAACAACATTGGGTGAGTTGCGATAGCCGTAAATATCGCGGATCACCGGGTTAAAAACGTCTACTCCGGCAGCCATAATTATCGACCCGACCTTTATGTTTAACTCCTTCGGCTTGTCGTCAAACAATATGGCTCCTGTAGGGCAGAATTTCTCACATGCCTTACACTTTTTCTTTTGAAAGTAGATGCAGTGATCAGCATCGATGGCATATTTGAGTGGGACAGCTTGCGGATACTTAACATATATTGCCTTCCTCTTACTAAGCCCTGCATCATATTCATTATCAACTTTACGCGGGCACTTCTCAGCACATGTCCCGCAAGCAATACACTTGTCTACATCCACATAACGCGGATGCTGGACAAGGGTGACTTCAAAATTCCCTTCCTCTCCTGACACGTCCTTGACTTCCGACAGGGTGAGAAGCTCAATGTTGAGATGCCGGCCGACCTCGACCAGTTTGGGAGAGATAATTCACATGGCACAGTCATTGGTGGGGAAGGTCTTGTCCAGCTGAGACATGAGTCCCCCTATAGATGGGGATCTTTCCACCAAGTAGACGTAAAATCCTGAATCGGCGAGATCCAAAGAGGCTTGCATCCCTGCAATTCCACCACCTACAACCATTACTGATCCAATCTTACTCTGGGTCATACTCTTTCCACCTTCGATTGATTTAAGATTACAAGTTCAATTATTAAGATAAATTAAGAGAAACTCCCGCCCTTATGATTCTTCTCCTTTGTAGTTGCACTCTCTGATGGCTTATCAGCTAAATAGGTTTTCTATTTGTCCTCTTTTTCCTCATTTTCTTCTTCCTTTTCTTCTGCCTCGGGTTCAGGGAAATACTTCATGATCCCATTGATCGGTAGCTGATTTTCGTCTAATCCAAGGGACGTACTATCAAGACCCATTGTGAGACCAAGAAGTTGAGGATATAGGATTGATGGAAGCTGGGTGTTGGTATGTTGCTTTTCCAACATCATTCGCTGTACGGAATCAAATTGGAGCTGGCAATACGGACAGGCTACGCATAAATAATCTGCACCAGATTCTTTCCCATCTTTCAGCTTCTTTTGCATGAGTCTCATTGAAAGCTCATCGTTTACACCAAGTAGCGGAGCACCGCAGCAATCCAGCTTGGCCTTCCAATCTATACTTTTAGCCCCGGTCAATTCGACGAGTTTCTCAAATAAAGAGGGTTTCACGGGATCATCGAATTCAACTATTTTACTAGGTCGGAGGGCATGGCATCCATAGTGGGTAGCAATGTTAAGGCCGTCAAAACGTTTCGTCACTCGTTTCGCGATCGAACCAATTCCAACATCGTGGAAAAGGACAGTGAGAAAGTGTTTTACCTGCAGCCCACCATCATATTTCAGGTCTTCTTTTTTAAGGATAGCGTTTATTTCATCTCGTAAAGACTGGTTTTCCCTCATTAAGTGATCCACTTTCTTCAAGCTTCCATAACAACACTTGCAAAGTGTCAATAGATTAAGGTTCTCCCGTGCTGCAAGTGCAAGGTTCTTGGCTGAGGCAAGGACAAAAGCCTTGAAATCAAGGTTCCTCAAGGGATATCCGCAGCAATTAAACTCCCTTATGTCGAAGATTTCAACCCCAAGGTTTTCCAAGACAGCTCGCGCTGAGGATTCGTATTGTTTTACCCGGGCCGGAATATTGCATCCCAAAAAAAGCGCAAATTTCATAGCTCTCTTCCCATTTACTTTGTTGCCAATGTTAGTTTTACACTCTTGATAGCCAAATTTTTTAGTTCATAGAGTACATCCGTAACTGCTACCCCTTGGGGACATTGCTCTTGGCATTGATAGCATGTTACACAATCCCACAGCATGTTCGACCCGAAAGCCAGATCCCGCACCCCCAGAGCACAGGCATTCATGATTTGATGGGGGAGCATGCCGAGGGCTTCTTGCGGATTCTCGTAGCTTGCTACCACAGGACATACTGTTGTACATGTCTCACAGGCAAAGCAGACCGAAAAGGTACTTGCCTGGCTGGAAAGACTCAATTCCGATCTTAGCTTTTTGCTTGCTGTCGTCACATTGATAGGCTTCTCTTTAGCCTTCATTAATTCGCACTTCTCAGAGATCGCCTCTCTTGCCTCTTGTAGAGGTTCCCGGTACTCATCAGCAACAATCTTTCTCTGCATTAAACCTCGGTAAAAGGAAAGTTGTGAAAGCACCGAGAGCTCGGGATAACCCTTCTCGAGAAGGCCCTCTCTCACGCTGAACCATATACTTTGCAGGTTAATACCCACGGGACACGCAACAGTACAACGATAGCAATTGGTACAAATATAGGCTCCTTCTTGGAGAAGCTTCAGCTCATCGGGCGACAGCTCCTTCCCCCGAGCAAGTGATTTTATTGCAATAAGTTTCTCTGAAGGAAGAATGTTTATATTCTGAAATTCTTCAAAAGCTATCGCAACCGAACATCTTGTGGTACATGTTCCACAATGCGTACAGGCATCTAGATCCATGATTTGCTTGGTTGCAATGTTTGCCTGATCAGATGTTTCATCATCCATGACCGCGTTTGCCAAAATACTCAGTGGGCTCACGATAATATGGAACATCTTGCTGAAAGGGAGGTAAGCCAAACCAATAAAACACGCCAAAAAATGTATATACCAGAGTAGAATAGGAATCTTGGCACTATCCAAACCAAGTGCCAAGGGTTTAATTATCCGAGAAAGACCATAGCTCAAGAAAGCGGATTGCTCTCGCGCATGGCACTCGGCACAGCTCATCTCGAAAGCCTCTTTACCTGCTTCCAGAAGCTCCTTGTTAAACGGCCCCTTAGTAGTGGGAGAAACCATACCCATTTCCTGGACCCAGTAAGCCTCAAGTGCCTTAAGTTCGTCTTCCTCAGGCATCGTTGTGTACTCTTCCACCATACTTTGGTAGCTTGAGTAAGAGACAATTTTCGTTGCTTGCAAGCAAATTCCTGAGATAATTATGACGGCGACTATGCCGATGGCGTAGCAGTCCATTGAATTAGTTTTCAGGCGAGGGACTTTCATGATAAAGCGTCTATAAATTGCAATACCTATTCCTGCAATTACCATTGCCCCAAAGAGATCTCGAAGAGTGAGGAAAGGATTAATTGTCGGTTGGTAGTCAGGAAAGAGGACAGAAGTTATAAATTTGTCAAGGGCATGCATAAGTAGAAGAAGCATAAAGCCCCAGTAGATGAGCATATGCATGATCCATCTCAGACCATCTTCTTTCAACGTTCTCATCTGGAGAAGAACATCCACCAAGAATACCCGCAGCAATGTAAGGATTCTGCTGCTGAAAAAAGTTGAAAAAACGCCCTTAATGGCAGCAGCAAACCTTTCACCTGTTGATATATCCCTTGCAACAATTCCAATGTTATAGCGAAACCATGTAGATACCTTGTAAATCAACCCTACACCAAATATAGTTAAGACAATGTAAAGTGTGACATTGAAAAACATAAGCTACTTTCCCCTATAGCGTTAAGATGTTTAGTCCCTAGAAGATTTTGAGAAAAAGCCTCCGGCAGTCGTCAAGCAAGCTAAAATGGAACGACAAAATAGGCAGAGTCTCTATGATAAAGACAAGAGGTTATTTATAGTATACAAAACTTGTTGTCAAGGAGTTTTTCCGTGAAAGATTGACAGAAGGTAAAGTAATCGCAGGTTATGAATAGTGCAAGAATTTTTCTGTGCATTTTGTTGCAAGTGAAACTGACATCGCTGCCATGGTATGCTAGCAAAACTGCCCTAAGTACCGCTTTTAGTCCTTCGTGGGTGTCACTCGCGCTACTGTTTGGGCCAGAATACCGAATGCGAACATTGCAGCAATTCGCCTTTTTATAAATGCTATTGACACAACCTGAAAATCGGTCTTGACAAATACGGCGTAGGACTGTAAATAGACAGATGCACGCAGCACGCAATAAACGATTGAATTGGGATTCTGGCTACCCGCCTCTGTCAGAGTCCTCAAAGGCATTTCGCTAGACTATACCAATCGTGGGAGATATAGCATATGGTCAAAGACAATTATGAACCCCGGATCGTCGCGTTTCTCTGCAACTGGTGTGCTTATTCTGCAGCTGATCTCGCCGGAGTAAGCCGTCTTCAGTACCCACCCAATGTAAGAACAGTAAGAGTTCCCTGCTCCGCAAGCGTTTCCCCTCATTATGTGCTAAAGGCGTTTCAGAAAGGGGTCGATGGCGTTTTTATCGGTGGGTGACACATCGGAGACTGCCATTACCTGTATGGTAATTATATGACAACCAAAAGGGTGGCTTTCTTAAAGGAGCTTTTGCAGTTCACAGGCATTGAACCAGAACGACTTCACCTACGATGGATTTCTTCAGCTGAAGCTCCCAGATTTGCTGAAAGTATTACCGAGTTTGTGGAGAAAATTAAAGAACTCGGGCCGTTGCCACTGAAAGAGAAAAAAGCGGCATAAGACTACCGAAAGCAAGAAACTGGAAAGGCGGGGCCAAACGCGGCCACCGGCGTATGCTAAATATAGAGGTTGCCGGGAAGCAAGATCGGCAACCTCTTTGTTATTCCTGCGAAAGCGAGAATCCAAGGTTATCTACTTATCCCATTTCTTTTTCATGTTTTCTATGGCCATCTTTGCAAGGTAATCACATCTTTCATTCTGGGGGATTCCGCTGTGTCCTCGCACCCATTTCCAGGTAACATGATGCTTCGATGCTTCTCTGTCCAGAATTTTCCACAAATCCACATTTTTGACCTTATTCTTGGTACTGGTGAGCCACTTACGTTGTTTCCATTTTGGAAGCCATTCGGAGATGCCTTTTTGTACGTACTGGGAATCGGTACATATGGTTACCTTGCAGGGTTCTTTTAGCGCTTTCAATGCTTCGATAACAGCGGTCAGTTCCATTCTATTATTTGTGGTAAAAGGTTCTGCCCCGGAAAGCTCCTTTTCCACGTTTTTATACTTGAGGATAGCCGCCCATCCGCCTGGTCCGGGATTACCCTGGCAGGCACCGTCAGTAAATATTTCGACTTTTTTATAATTGTTTCTTTTTTTTGACATAGTATGAAAGGGGAGGGGACTAAGTTCTTTTCAAGAACCTTTCCCGGATGAATCTCTGAATTGTGTTTGCGTTAAATTTCCTCAGATATTGTTCCAGATTCTCGAGCGGTATTTCGGCTCTAGCCATACCCTTGTGACCGCCAGCACTGCCTATCGACCCGAAAGCCTTCTCGGCAAGTTGACCGGCGTTTTTGCGTATTCCATCGTTTCGTATCACGACCACCAGCTTATCATTTGTAAGACCTGAAACTACTACCCATCTGATATCATGAATCTTCATCAGAAAATCTGCCACCAACACACAGATGTCATGGGAGGGTACGCGTTCAAGGTACGTAAAGATCCTCTTTCTAGAAACACGTTTGTTTTCCAGTGCACGTTTAAAAAACTTGAGATCTTTAAGCTCCATGTCGGATATTTCGATTTTTCTCAGGGTATTTATAAAAGCGAAGGGGAAAAGGTATCTGAAAGCCTTAACATCTTCCTCAACAACCTTACCCTGAAAGTCATGTGTATCCGTTTTTATACCGTAAATTAAAGCAGTTGCGAGTGTTTTTGAAGGTTTTATTTTTGCCGCTTTTAGGTATTCAGTGAGTATTGTAGCAGTAGCTCCGTAGGTTGGGCGAATATCAGCAAAATCTACTCCTTGAGGTTCCTCTTTGAGAGGATGATGGTCAATGACAACGTTAAAATTAATATTTTGAAATTCCTCAAAGTGAGCCGGCTGGCCATCAACGATCACATGTCGATCGAACTCTGATGGATTAATGTCTTTTTTATCAACCACGGGTATTTTAAGCAATCGAACCATGGTTATATTATTTAATCTGGTAATAGGTCTGATTATAGCTATGGTTGTGCTTTGAACCTTGTGCCAGAGGATTCTTTTGACGGCCATTGCCGATGAAAGCGAATCTGGGTCTGGGTCAATAGTAATCAGAACACGGTCTTTTGGATCAAAAACTTCCAGAAACTTGGTGAGCAAAGACGTTACGGATTTAGGGCGCGTGGTCTGAATGTTGAGTGAACTCATGATAGCAAACTCTTAACTGCGAAAACAAAAAAAGCGGCATGTGCCGCTTGCTGTTCTTTTTTGGAGCGGGAAACGGGATTCGAACCCGCGACTTCAACCTTGGCAAGGTTGCACTCTACCGCTGAGTTATTCCCGCTCGCTGTTTTTATATTCTATTTAACAATCCTGTCAGAATTGTCAAGAGGATTTTTTAGAGATCAGACATGTAAATAGGGACTACCAGACAATGTCATCCTGGCCAATTATTTCAAGCATCTTGTTGGCATAAGGATCTTTTTCCATATCATTAACGTCTGATAAGATATATTATGTTAAATTTAGGATCTAGGGAAATTCACGCTTTTTGAGGGTCTTTTGGTCAACAATCAAACAGGAATAGATAGAGTCAGGAAGGTCCCCTTCCAATCAATGCATGAGAAAAACTGAAGACAAAGAACGGGAGACGTGTGAACGTCTCCCACGGAAGATTAGCAGCCTTCGTCTTCCTCAATCACAAAGGAAGGTTCAGATGGTGCTGGAGGTGTTATGACCTGTGGTTGAACAGGTTTGGTTTCAGGTTTCGTCACCTGCGGTATCATAGCGGGTTTTGCAGCGGAAACCTGCAAGTAAGCTTCTTTTCTTATGCTTTCTATTAACTTTTGCCATAGTTTCTGGTTTTTCGGATCAATCATTAGAGCTTGCCTGTATTTTTCTATGGCATCCTTGTATTTTTTGTTCAGGAAAAGTTGATCCGCTTCGCTAGTTAGTTGCATACACCGCTTGTATTGTGCACTCAAAACAGTTTTGTTTTTCAAAAGTGCCAGTGAGCCTGCCACAATCAAAGCTATTAAGATGAGAACTATCAGTATCCTTTTATAAATCACGGCTGCCTCCAAACTTTTTTCCGAAAAGAGTTTCAAGGAAAGTAAACAGGAACAAAAAGCAGAGTCCGGCCAGAGTTACAATAAAAATCGTAACTCCGATCGGAAGATTGAATAATTGGTAAAGAAAGTATTTACCCAGAGATCCCGCTTTATAGATTGGTTTTATGATTGTAAAAAGCTCTGAGAAAAGCCAGGAACCGATCATTATTCCAACTACGAAGAACAGTCCGTCGATCCGACCGCCAGCCGTGGCAGTTAAAGATGTGGCCGGTCAGTAGCCTCCCATAACCATCCCTGCACCGAGGATAAAGCCTGCAAGTATATAAGAATAAATGTATGTATCGGGTACGTAAAGAAGTGAAAGATCCAGCACACCCATTGCTGAAGTGCCATAGAGAAGAAGAACTGCCGTGACAATTGCCGTAAACATTACCTGAACCACGGTAACATCATAAAAGTAAAACACTCCGGCTATCTTCCTGCAATTGGCAAGGCCCGAACTTTCCAGGATAAATCCAAAGAAAAAACCAAAACAGACAGCCAGAAAGAAGTCTACCGGTGAATTTATCATCCCGGCTAATTTTATTACAGGTCCCATTACAGCCACCCTTCCCTGACTCTATATGCAATTGCGTATCCACCTAAAAACACAGAAAAAAGGAAAACCCATGAACCAACAGACAGCATTGAGGCACCAATTAAACCCTGCCCGCTGGTACAACCAAGCCCAAGTCTTGACGCGAAACCGACAAAGATACCCCCAAACATGGCCAGCGCCAGCCTGCCTTTGGGAGATACCTTCGGTCCTTTATCTATCGATATTTTTAAACGGCCGTGAACAAAGGCAGATGCAAGTCCTCCCAAAAACGTGCCATAACCCAGATAGGCCAGCCAGTAGTTTAAAGGTGTTTTAGCGCCGGCAAAATATCGACCAAAATAGGCTGAGTTTTCTATATGAGATGGAGCAACGATATGAACAAAGTACGCGGCCAGTCGCGTGAGAAAAGATGAGCCTCCTACGCTCTTACCGCAGATTAGAAAAGAAAAGAAAAGAAGAAAACCGAGGGCTACGCCGCCAAGATAAGGTTGCCAGTAATCTTTCATTTGCGAATAACTCCTTCTGGGGGTTGAAGGCGCTTGATATCACATATTTTTTTAGATAGCATAGGAAATGTAAAAGGGCAATATTTATATTTCTATAATATTATGAGGGTTATGAATATTTCGGCGGACTCAATAACCATGGAGCGGATTAATGAGAAAAACCGGCATTTTTTACCACCCGAGCTTTAGTAGGCGAAGTTACCTGACTCAGGGTACCAGACTTGAAGATTTTCCCGAGGCGATAGAGCACCTTCTTCAGAGAGAAAATGTAGTAATGTTTGAATCTCCACCCCTTGAAGAGGAGTGGATTCTAAAAGTACACACGCCTGAACTGATACTTGGAGTACAGGCGGACCACCTTTGCAGCACAGCGTGGCATTCGGCTGGAGGTGTTGTTCTCGGTGGAGAAAAAATATGGACGGGGGAAATCGATAATGCGTTCGCTTTTATAGGAGCCGGTGGACATCACTCCGGGAGAGACTATTTTGGCGGTTACTGCTGTTTTAACGACGTAGTGATCACCATTACAAAACTGCGAGAAATTTATGGTGTTAAGAAATTCGCTATTCTCGACACCGATGCACACCACGGCGACGGCACAAGAGACCTGGTTAAAGATGATCCTGACGTGCTTCACGTTTGCATGTGTTATAACGACTACAAATCCCCTGATGGCACCAAAATTGACGTCGCTGTGAGAAGCGGTTGGTTTGGCTGGGGGCGAACGGAAAAAGACGATAGAAGTCAGAATGAAATATATTTTGATAAGGTTTGCTCTGTTTTTCCAGATGCCGTACGAAACTTCAAGCCGGATCTGATTTTCTGGTACTTTGGTTTTGACACTCACCGAGGTGACTATGGAGATCTTGGTTTAACAGGTGAATGCTACAATAACATTGCAAGGCTCATGGTTGAGCTTTCGCTTGAACTTTGCGGTGGTAAACTAGAGGTCGTGTTGGGTGGTGGGTCGCGGGCTGATATAGCAAGAACAGTTATACCACCGATCATAGAAATACTTGCAGATTATAAAAACGACTAAACTCATGGACAAAAAGAAAGCTAAAAGACTTCTAAAATTCCTCTCTTACGTGCTTTGCCACAGCCCGGATGAATTTGGAATATTCCTGGATGGCGACGGTTCTATTTCCATTAAAGAATTGTTGTGGGCCGTAAAGGAAGAGGACGGCTGGAGCTACGTGAGAGAATCGCACTTGAAAGACTTGATTCTTCTCGGATTTGATCCCCCTTATCGATTAGAAGGCAAAAAAATCGTCTTGAACGATTCAATCAAAAAACCTTATTACCCGGTTGAGCAACCACCAAGAACGCTTTTTTATGCCGCAAGGCTCAAAGCCTGCTATCACATATATAATCATGGCCTCAAAGCTGCCGGAAGACCCTTTCTTCCCCTGTGCAGGACCAAAGAACTCGCTCTAAGAATTGGAAAAAGAAGAGATAAGTCTCCTCTTCTCCTGGAGATCAACGCCGAAGAAGCATTCCTGGAAGGAATAATCTTCAGAGCTCATGGTGAAAATATGTTCCTGGCAGAGGAAATCCCTTCTAGATTTATTTCGGGCCCTCCGCTGCCTGAAAGAGAAGTAAAGAAAACAAAAGAGAAAAAACTGAAAAAGCCTAAGGAAATTGAAGCGGTTCCGGAAGCGTTGCCGGGTTCCTTTTTCCTTGATCTTGAGAGAGATCCTGATGTCGCAAGAAAGAAAGAAAGGGACCGCAAAAGAAGGAAGGGACCTGCCTGGAAGAGAGAAGCAAGGAAAATACGTAAGAAGAAAAGAGGCCTTTAGAAGCGCCAACGGACCAGCTTTATACGAAATGCCCTTTAGAACGACCGACGTGAAAGCTTGCGCTGAGTTCGTACTTCAGTCTAGGGGCTTGGATTCCCGCGTTCGCGGGAATGACGTTGACGTTACTCTCTGTCATTCCTGCGGAGGCAGGAATCGAGCATTATTGGTCATAGCCGCCACTTTTAAGAACCCTCTCCAGGATTGTGATGAATACTGGGGCAGAACAGTGAGTTACAGACAATTTGCAATCCTTCCCCAGTCCATTTCAACAAGTTCCCTTATTGTATTTCCTTTTCTCGACAAAACCTTTCCGTCAATCGAGTATGCAGGTATAACCTCAACCAGGGAATTGGTGAGAAATAGTTCATCAGCTTCCAGCAAACCTTCAATATACGTTTCTTTTTCTTTCACCTCCACGCCTGCCGTCTCAAGAAACTTTATCACTTGCTTTTCCATGATTCCTCTAAGATAATGTGCGGAAATAGGCTTATATACTTTACCATCCTTCACGTAAAAAATGTTTGTGGTGGATCCCTCGGATACCGTACCGTCACCATTAAGTATAAGGGCTTCATCGCCCCCCTTCCCTACCGCCCATTCTTTTGCAGCAAGATAAAAAAGATAATTAAGACTTTTATAATCTGCCAGCTTTGTGTGTCTTCTGTGGGGAAAGGTAATCAATTTCAAGCCTTTATTGTATTTCTCACTGGAAGGAGGATTATACGAACGGGCATAGATTATCACTGTAGGTTTCTGAGATTTAGGAAGTCTCGGTTCAGGAAAATCGGTTCCCCTCGTTACCAGGATTTTAACTGCCGCCAGCCCATCACCCAGGTTATTTGCTGCAATCACTCTTTCAATTTTTTCATACCAGTCTTCTATCGGATCTACGTCAAGACAAATGTTAAAAGCAGAGCAGGAACTCTCTATTCTTTCTAGGTGATCTTTCAGAAAAAGGGGGCGTCCCCGGTTCACACGAATAGTTTCAAAAAGGCCGTCTCCGTAGAGAAAACCACGATCGAGCGGAGAAATTCTGGCCTCAGAGATCGGGACAAGGGTGTTGTTCACATATATGTATTCTTCCACAGTTCTTGTGATCCTTTTAACATTAGACTAATGCCCAACCGTCTAGGACAGCAATTGTAAGAAGGTCTCACCTTTGTGAATTGTTTCCATGTATTCCGCTTCCGGTTCTGAACCATATACAATACCTCCACCTACCGACAGATAGAGCTTGTCCCCTTTCCTTATCGCTGTCCTTATAGCTATGTTGAGGTCCATGGTTCCATTTAAACCAACGTACCCTATAGACCCTGTGTAGATATTACGCTTTACCGTTTCCAGCTCCTCTATAATTTCCATTGCCCTCACTTTCGGACATCCTGTAATGGATCCGCCCGGAAATACTGCTTTAAGTATATCCATGTGTCTGCAGTGCTCCGGGAGTCGCCCTTCCACGATTGAAACAAGATGAAAAACGTTCTGGTAAGCTTCTATCCTCTTGTGTTCTTTTACTTTTACAGTTCCAGGCAAACAAACCTTACCCAAGTCATTTCTGAGAAGATCAACAATCATCGATAACTCAGCGTCTTCTTTCGAACTTTCAATAAGTTCCCTTTGAAGTTTTTCGTCTTCGTCGGGAGTTTTTCCCCTAGGTCTCGTTCCTTTTATCGGACGTGTTTCAATGTAATCTCCGTTGCGATAAATGAAACGTTCCGGGGATGTGGAAAGTACCGTAAAATCCCCACAGTTCATGTATGCAAAAAAAGAAGCCGGGTTCAGACGAAAAAGTTTCCTGAAAAGCAAATAGTCAGAACCTTCAAAAGGAAACGTAAAGCGTTGAGAAATATTTACCTGATAGATATGTCCGTGTCTAATGTAATCTCTCGTCTTATCGATGGCCTCAATATACTCTTCTTTCGTAAAATTTGTATCATATTTTCCTTTTGAAACGGGCTCAGGAAGATTGAACAAATGGCTATGCCAGTACCTGCTCCACTTTATTAACCTTTCAACCTTATCAGACACGGAATCCTGTTCAAAACTATCAATGTCTGTTTCGACAAGATTCAAAACGAAGTGGTTGTTATCTCTATCCAGCGTGATTATGACGCTCGGGAAAACAAGGTAGAGGTCCGGTATCAAGAGATCATCATTACCAATATCTGGAAGTCTTTCCAGTTGATACCGAAGGTCATAACCCCAGTAGCCCATGGCACCGGCACAAAATGGTGCATCACTACCTTGCGTATCAACCTTGAGATGATCGAGGATAGATTGCACTATGTCAAATGGATTTCCCTTGAGTCGTACCGTTTTCCCGGATTTATTTTTTATTTCTACTAGATCTCTCCAACATTGTACAATCAGAAAAGGTTCAATGCCAGCAAAGGAATACCTGGAACAATCCCCGTCGCCACCACTAAGCAAAAGCACTGAGTGGGGTATTGAAGCGAGCGGTGTAAAGATATCTTCTATTTTTTCATCTCGCTCCCAAAAAGAAGGCTCCAGCTGAATTATGTTTTTTATCCTGGGAAGAACTTCCATGATATTTTACCTGTTTAAGAAAATTCACTGCCATTTTCTCACCATATTCTGTCATAAAAGATTCGGGATGAAATTGAACGCCAACAATGGGATATTTCAGGTGCTCAATCGCCATTATAATATTCTCGCTATTTCTGGCAGTTATCATCAAGTCATCACTCGCAATGCTTACAACCAGAGAGTGATATCTGGCTGCGAAAAAAGGAGATGGAATCGATTGAAAAAGTCCTTTTCCGCTATGAAAAATTCGGTCTTTTTCTCCATGCACAGGCCTTGGAGCAAGAATCGTTTCCCCACCAAATACCTCGTTTATTACCTGCATCCCTAAGCATACGCCGAGGACGGGTACAGTTTTGCCAAAATACCTGACCACATCCTTACTAATTCCCGAATCTGACGGATCCTTGGGACCTGGAGATATTATGATTGCATCAGGGGGCTCATGAGAAAGAATATCAAGAGATATACAATCATTCCTGTATACCTTCACATCCGCGCCCGTGACAGTAAATAGCTGGAAAAGATTGTACGTAAAGGAATCATAGTTATCAATTATGATAATTTTCATTTTCAGCCCTTAAGCAAAAAAGCCACCCGAGTCTGGGTGGCTTTAGCCTATTACATAACTCCTGAATCAACATATTCAATTTTTCGTTACTTATTTGACTATTCAATTTTTTCGTGGTTGTCAAGAGGGAAACATCATAATTGGTATACTCTGTGCGAAAACTTTTTCGTAGTTTTGATGGTACGATTTCTTTTTTGAAGGTGTTATTTCACTTATGGTAATATGTTAGCTGAAAAAATAACTTTTCCGACAGAGAGGAATTTTTCCATGAGACGGTTCAGTTGTATTGTATTCTTACACCTGATGGTGTTTTTTTCGCTCATAAACATCACAAAAGCTTCTTCGAAATCCCATTATAGCTACCATTACGACGGCTCCTCAATTTTTGTGTCGTTCATGGCTCCGAAACTTGACTTTATTAAAACGCGTAAAGGTACTCACCGAGTTGAACTCCCCGACAGATCGTATTTGATGGATCCGGGAAATCCGAACTTACCCGAAATTATCAAACTTATTCCAGTTCCAGCGAGCCGAAGTTTGGAGGTCATAAGTATTCAAATTGTCAGGACAAAATGTGAGGAATTAAAAGGATTTTATGAAATTGAACCCTCCCCTCCTCTTCTTCTTTCAACAGATCGTGGAAACATCCTGGACTGGGGGAAATCCAAAAAGATCAAACACGGGAAAAACATTCTGGTTTACTCTTCATCCAGGCCCTTTCCGGTGAAACCCGTTAAAATCCTGGCTACAAAGACCAAAAGGAACAGTAAATTTCTCCGTTTGGCCTACTATCCGGTTAGGTATTATCCTGGGAACGGAAAAATAGAGGTTGTCAAAGAGATACAGTGCAAGATTACTCTCGGAGCATCAGAAACCAGCGATTTAGAATATCAAAGTACAACAGTGGGCGAGACCCCGCAAAACGAAAGCGACTCGGGGACAAATCCAGCACCTGCCGACATAGCACCTGGGGGAGATACTTCATATGACTACGTAATAATCACTTCCAATGCAGTTGTAAACAACAGCACCAAGTTATCTGACTTCGTGCGTTTCAAGGAAGCTATAGGTCATTCGGTACTGGTTGTCACGGAGGACGATTATACCAGTTTATCAGGGCCACCACCTGACGGCAGGGCTGAAAAAATCCGCCAATGGTTGATTAACAACTACCAAAATCTAGGGATAAAATACGTACTTCTCATCGGTAACCCCGACCCATCCAATGGTGATGTTCCGATGAAAAAATGCTATCCGAGGAGCCATGAATCGAGCCATCGAGAAGCTCTCACTGACTACTATTATGCCGATCTAACCGGCAACTGGGATATTGACGGTGATGAACTGTACGGAGAATATCCTGATGATAACAAGCCCGGAGGAGTAGACTACGCTGCAGAGGTATGGGTAGGAAGAGTACCGGTATACGATGACTATTCAACACTAGATCACATACTTCAAAAAATCATGGATTACCAGACAGAGTCAGGAGACCTTTCGTGGCGTAAAGAGGTTTTGCTTCCCACTGCCATATTGAACTTTGAGCAAGAACCACCAGACTACCTTACACGGACAGATGGGGCCGAACTGGCTCAGAGGATAATAAATGATTTTCTAGAATCCAATGATTTTACCCACTTTTCTCTTTATGAAAAAGAAGGACTTCAGCATAGCACGTATCCTTCTGATGCTCCCCTAAACCGAACAAATGTCAAAGATTCCTGGGCTTCAGGGTACGGTCTTGTTTGCGCGGTGGGACATGGTAACGCAACGAGTATTTACAGAAAATACTGGTCTTCGGATGATAATCAAAATGATACTCCTGAAAGTGGCGAGACAACAACAACCTCTTTTTTCACGTCCAGTGATAGTAGAGTGCTGGATGATTCTCATCCGTCCATGGTTTACCTCTGCGCCTGCAGCAACGGCTATCCTGAAAATTCAGGCAATCTGGGCTACTCACTTTTAAAACAGGGAGCAATAGCAACGGTGTCTGCCTCCAGAGTGTCCTGGTACACCGCAGGATGGACAGAACCAAATCCGAATTATCCGGATAACTTTTCTCTTGGGTATTACTATCTAAAGAAATTAGCTCAAGACATACCATGTGGACAGGCCCTGGCTCTAACCAAGGAAGAAATGATTTACAATAGTCCTTCAATCTGGCTCAATCTCCAGGGATTTAACCTCTATGGTGATCCAGAAATCTCTCTCGTAACCATTCACAGTATCTGTACGAGTGATATGGACGGCGACGGCGATGTGGATGGAGTCGATCTTGCGATCCTGGCGGAAAAAAATCCGGAACTCGATTTGTCAGAATTCTCTGAACATTTTGGAAAGTCCAGTTGCATAGAGTAGAACTATATAAGGAACTATAGATCTTTTTCAGATTTGACGTTATTTCTACCGGAATTTTTCGCAAGGTAAAGTGCTTTGTCAGCTCTTTCAACCAGAGATTCAATTGTATCAGATTCGTTTATCTGTGAGACTCCTGCACTTACCGTTATTGTGCCCAGGTTTTCTCCCGTTTTTGTCACACGAAGTCTTTTAATCGATATATTTTCTCTAATTTGTTCCGCCACAAGGCAGGCATTATCTAATTCCGTAAGCGGCAAAAGTACCACGAATTCCTCACCGCCATACCTGCCAACGAAATCTTTCCCTTTCAGGGTATAATTTAAGCTATTTGCCACCACCTGTAATACCTTATCACCAACCTTGTGTCCAAACTGGTCATTGAATCTTTTGAAATGGTCTATGTCCACAAAAATAAGAGAAAAAATCTCTCCTTTGTCTTTGTATCTCTTATACAATTTGGCAATTTCTTCATCAAAGGCCTTCCGATTATGAAGCCCAGTTAAAGCATCTCTCTTTGCTTCTTCGGCGGTCTTTGCCAGCTCTTCTCTTAGCATTTCCACCTGGTTACTTGCTTCCTGTAATTTTGAGTGAAGATCTCTAGTGGATTCCACCATGTGAGAGGTTTCGCGGATCATGTTTTCGAGGATTTCCTGAATCTCTGAAAGATCTTCCGCTTTGCTCAGTTGTTCTGAATATTTTTCAAGCTTGTTTCCATAATCCGAGGTAGTATTGGTTGTAGCCAGTACCTGTTCAAGAAAGTTTTTGAGCACATTTATGGTTTTCGCCTGGACCTCACGAAGCATTTCCTTATTATGATCATCGCCGAAGTACTTGGTATAAAGATATCTGTTCAGCTCTGGTGTAAACTTTCGCCTTGCTTCAATTATTGAGTTTATTTCTTCTAGTAGTTCTTTATTCGTACCGCTGTAGTATTCAAACCACACGCGATAGTTCTGGGGAGTTATTGGTACCTTGAACTCTCCCATTTTCGGAAGAATCTTTTTCACAATTTCAGCAGTCGTTTCAAGATCAACGTAGTAGTCCGTCATGAAACTTTCCTCCTCCGGCGATGTTCCCGGAAACAAACACTTCCGTTACCAGACTGAATAACATGCCTTAACCACAAATTTTGCAATAAATTCGAATAAAAAATCTAGAGAAACGCGTGAGCTAATACTGAGTAGAAAATAGTTCATCTAAAAACAATCTAGCAGCATATCAAGAAAGGAGTCAAACAAATCTGCCTTAGTCTACGGCTTTCCGATTCAGGGCCCGACATACGTCCCGCACCCATTTTAAAATTGTAAGGGCTTCCGGAATGTAGTGGTTCTATTCGAACACTTATCACAGCTCGAGAAAGAGTTTTCAAAATGGGCACGGGACTACTCGGGCAGCTGACCAGTACACTACCCGTTGATTAGTTTTGCTTCGGCCGGCTAGAAATGATACAAAAACCTAAGATTATACCGTTCTCCTTTTGGTCGGTTTTCGACCTGAGTTTCAAAATATGCGTTGAAAACCAAATGTATATCTCTTGAGAAGTGGATCACAAAGCCAGGACCGAGTCCTAAAACCTGCTCTTTGCTATCTGAAATATCGTGACCGTCCACCTCGGTATCTGTAAACTGCTTCAAATAATAACCATTTATACCTACTCTGAATCTATTTGGTACTACCTCATAAGCAGAGGTAAAATTCACATGAAATGCTTGTCCCGCCTGTGTATCATCCGCTCCCGCAAACTGCCTGTTGGGATCATCGTTTTTTGCATTCCAGAGATAATGAAATCTCCCGGAAAGAGTCCATCTCGGGGTGATAAAAAGAGTCGCAGACCAGTAAGGGTTAATTGAAAAAAAGTTGCTCCCTGGATTGAGTTCCTTGTCATCGTCATATTTGCCAGTTGGTACTATCACAGAAATCTCAAAACGATGCATGAAGATAGGCCCCTTTTTACCCATTATCGGATCCCACTGAATAAAAGGCCCAATAAGAATATCTCCGAAACCTGAGCCATTATCTTCAGGAAATGGCCCGTTTACCTCATAGTCCAGATCAAGTCCCACGTAGGGTATGATCAACTCGAAGCCCCATTTCCCTCCAAACAGTATTGGCTGGTTCGAATGATATATTAGCTGGGAAAGACTAATAAATACATCGAGGTCCTCATCAGCGAACGGCGGCAACAATTCATCACCATCGCTGTCGGTTAACTTATCGGAGTTATAGTATTGAAAATATTGAGAGAAATAAAATCCTGGTCCTGCGGGCGGGCCCCCATCCAGAAACGTTGTAAAGCCAAGATTAAGGGCTGGTTCATGATAAGCAAAAGATAAAGCTGGAGCTAATAAAAAAGAAAAGAAGACCACAAGACCTATAACAATCTGACAACGCCTGTTGTTTGATTTTTCAGACCTCCTCATACCCCTTTCCTCCTCTGATTAAATGCTATAGTTTATCTTTACTCTGACCTTTTTTCTCCTTCCTCCTCTTTGCTGCGTCAATCAATTCCAGCAAAGTTAGTATTTTTTCCTTGGGTTTTTCGTTAAAACACCTATTCCACTCTTCTTCTGTTAACTTTTTCTTGAGATAAATCTCCACCGGGAAGTAAATTTGCCAGCATTTGATTATTCTTTTGCACGGGAGACTTATCTGCTCCTTTTCGCAGTAGTCAAACTTTACCTGATGCCCCAGTTTGGGGCATCTAATTTCCAGATCTACAATCATCTCTTAGATACCTCCCCGAAACCTGTTAAGCTACGGTTTCGGCAGACCTTCCAGCGATTTTAAAGCCCTTTCGATTTCTTCTTCTGGCAATTCATATTGAGTCAATTTTCCTGATAAAAAGGCATCATAAGCGGCCAGATCAATAATCCCATGCCCGCTCCAGTTGAAAAGGATGACTTTTTCTTTTCCTTCTTCTTTTGCTTTTTGAGCTTCCTGAACCACAGCGGCAATGACGTGGTTTGTCTCAGGTGCCGGTATAAATCCTTCCGTTCTTGCCCAGTTAACACCTGCGGTAAAAGTATCTATCTGGTTAAAGCCTCTAGCTTCAATAAGCTTTTCTTTCAACAAATGACTGATAATGGGAGCCATACCGTGGTATCTTAGCCCTCCAGCGTGAATGGGAGGGGGTACAAAGTCATGCCCAAGAGTGTGCATGGGCAACAAGGGAGTTGTTTTTGCCAGGTCGCCAAAGTCATAAGCATATGGTCCTCGAGTCATGGTTGGACACGATGTGGGTTCTGCAGCAACAATGGAGACTTCTTTCCCATGGATTTTATCTCTTACAAAGGGTAAACATATTCCTGCGAAATTACTACCACCACCGGCACAACCCATAACCACATCGGGATATTCCCCTATTTTCTCGAGCTGTTTTTGAGCTTCAAGGCCTATGATGGTCTGATGTAGAAGCACATGATTGAGAACACTACCCAGAGAGTAACGAGCATTCTCATCGCCCACCGCATCTTCTATGGCCTCGCTTATGGCAATTCCCAGACTACCTGGAGAATCCGGATGCTCTTCGAGAATCTTTTTTCCAACCTCTGTTATATTGCTCGGACTGGGAACACATTCTGCACCCCATGTTGCCATCATCAAACGTCTGTAAGGTTTTTGATCATAACTTACCCTCACCATAAAAACCCTGCATTGAAGACCGAACATCTGGCAGGCCATGCTAAGCGCGCTACCCCACTGCCCTGCCCCTGTTTCGGTGGATATTCTCTTTATTCCGAAAACTTTGTTGTAATAAGCCTGAGCTACCGCTGTGTTGGGCTTGTGCGATCCCGGAGGACTAACCCCCTCGTTCTTGTAGTAGATTTTCACTGGTGCATCGAGAAACTTCTCAAAGTTCTTTGCACGATACAGAGGAGTCGGTCTCCAAAGAGCGTATTTTTCAAGCACCGGTTCCGGAATATCTATCCATCTATCCGAAGCCACTTCCTGCTCAATAAGATTCATGGGAAACACTGGAGCGAGATCTTCTGGGTTAATAGGTTCACCCGTAGCTGGGTGTAGAGGCGGTTTCATTGGTGTGGGCAAATCTGCCAGTATGTTGTACCATTGTCTGGGCAGTTCGCTCTCATCCAGGAATACCTTTACGTCTGTCATAACAATCCTCCCTTCTTTAATTTCACAAATTAAAATGCCGTGAGGAAAGCCCCACGGCATCTAAAAAAGTTTGAGCCATGGGACTTTACCTACCCCATGGCTCTCCTTATTCTATTTTAGAGAGATAGAGCCTATGAGGGCAGGCTCATGTGAGCCTGCCACCACCAAAACAAACAGGAAATTGCATCACAGTTTCTACAGGTGGTATTCATATCTCTATCCGCCTATCTCCACGATTACGGTTACTACTACCAGCAAATGATGCCATTGTCAAACAGAATTTACTCTGGCTTAATTATTCATTGTACTTTCGCTGAAATACTTTCCAGCACAATATCGTCATAACAGGCATGAACTTCGGAATTCGTATTATCAGAATCCGACATTATACCTATCATTTTGGCGCTTACGATTTTCTCCCCGAAAAATCTGGTATAGTCCTTAAGGACGTTCACCTCTTCTTCTATCCAAACGCCGAGAGGTGTCTCCCTGTTTTCCAGAACAACTATCTTGGTATTGCTAGCGTAAGGACTCACAGTGGTTGAATTTTGAGGCATAGAGCTGGAACTCCAGACATATTTGATGGCTTTGGGGCTCCAAACTTTCATTCCATTGGGAAAAACAACATATATTGCAGCTGCACTGTCCCCAGTTTTCTTATGCCGCTCGTCCGCTCCTATCGGGGACTTAACCACTTTCCATCTCCATTTGAGAATGGGGTACTTTCTCAAGTCAATCTCAATTTTCTTACCTATGGATACAGCTTTACTCGTGCAATGAGCACACAAAATAGCGTTGCCTTCCTCAAGAACCACTTTGTAAATTCCTCTGGCTTCACCCATCTGCTTTGATTCCCAACCTTTCGGAAACTTTCCATTATCAGATGGCATGAAGCAATCTATCACCAGAGAAGATCCCGCCCGCAGAGTGCCACTTGATACAAGCGAAATCAAAATACTCAAAACAAGTACCAGTAACTTTTTGTACATACCGTATTCCTCCTTAAAAAAACAGAGAGAAAATTAACATATGTTGATGTCTTTTTCAAATTTGGTGTTAAAAAAGTCTTGTGAAAAGACCTGATAAAGAGCTCGAATGACCTGGTTCTGGTGATCAAAACAAAAAAACACGTTTTTTGACCAGTTTCATGAAAACTAACAAAGTTTTTCTTCAAATTTTCTTGTAGCAAATGGTTTAATCTGATATAGGTTTTTTAGTGGCGTTGCCACTGGATGGAAATTTTAAGTTTTTATTGTTTTACTAGTAGTACGCAAGTTAGGGTCTAAGTTTAGTTGGTGTCATTTGAAATTGGCTTTCGCCTGAGCGATACCGTTTCAAGACTGCCACAAAAGTGACTCCTGATGAGCAGTACGAAAGACCAAGAAAGGAGTGTGGTCGCTTATGGCAGAGGGTAGAGTGAAATGGTTTAATGATCAAAAGGGTTACGGCTTTATTGAAACCGAGACGCAGGGTGACGTATTCGTCCACTACAGCGCCATAGAAGCCGAAGGTTTTCGCTCACTTCAAGAAGGAGAGAAAGTGAGTTTTGAGGTGGAAGAAACACCTAAAGGACCTCAGGCTGTCAACGTAAAGCGAATGTAATAACCAGGATCATATTTGAACCAAAAAATAGAGGGGAACACCCCTTCGCGGGCCGTTCCCCTTTTTTGGTTAAATAGCGCCATTAACTAGAAGTTCACCTGCATTCTTACACCACCAATGGCTACGGTATCTGCATCATCATCCCCGCCGGCGTTCCAGACAACTTGTAAGTCCGGGGAGAACTCCAGGCCACCTTCAAACAACGACAGAGTGTAATAGACCTCCAGATGAAGTTCATCAGCAATATCATCCGGCAGGCCATATTCACCTTCCAGCTCATCATCGAGGAACACGCTTCCAAATGCGACAGCAAACCTGTCGTCGCCACGCCCCCAATAAGAACCGCCAACCTGGAATCCTCCACTTATTGCACCTTTCATAGGTGGACCATCTACCTCTTCGCTGTCTTCATCATATCTCACGACATCATCATCCATGATACCGCCCCTGAGAAACAAGGCAACGTCCTTGAATACAATCTGGTCAAAAGAAAAGCCAACTCCCCAGTTATTTTCGTCATCGTCTGCATCATCAATTGTCTTCGTACCATCTACATCCTTCAGGTCCCCGGTGTCGTAGTGATTGTAGCCATTTAGCCACGCGTAAACCCTGTAGTTCCCCGGTTTCCCGAATAGCGTCGGTTTCAGGTCCAGTTCAAAAATTCCAAATCCATCATCAAGGATATCCTCGAAGTTGGAATCAGCTTCACCCCAACCTAAACTTACGTCCACCAGTTCAGTTGGTGAGTAAGTGATCCTTGAACCCAGTCCGTTATCGTCCGGGAACTCAACGGCCATGTTGTTAACAAAACCGGAGGATAGAAACTGAATAGTCTCGTCGTTTGCTACTTCGTTGGCATCAAAATAATTGGTGAGATCAACTTTTCCAACGGTTGCAACCAGAGGTACAGAGCCAAAAGCATGCTCATACCACGCTTCCGTGACTTCTACAGTAGGATCTTCGGTTTCCGGTGCATCATCGTTTATGCCGGAGATTGCACCCACTTCATCGTTTACACCATAACCCTGACCGGCCTCGAGCTTTAAAAACCCTGTTCCGCTTTCACCTATTTTGCTCGTTATATCAAAGTCCATTGACCAGGCCGCATCAACCTTGTCTTTTCCTTCTGAACCCGCTCTTTTCGCATTATCATCGTTGTTAATGGTTCCTTGAGCGACCATGGT